>JBBTVV010000123.1:0-1492 GCA_038063135.1 Patescibacteria group bacterium | reverse complement strand
GAAATAATTCCGCAAAAACCTAATATTTTAAAACAATCATTAATTGAATGGGATGGAAAAACAGAAATGTTAGGATCATCAGCTGATATTTCTTATCCAAATTCTTATGGGTTAGGTTTAATGGCAACTAAAGTAGGAGAAGATACTGTAGTAATAGGCATATTTGATGCAAATAATCACATTATTCAAACTGTAGAGTCAATAAAAGGTGAAAATATGAATATTTTTGTTGAGGAGGCAAAAAATGTAGCAGATAAAATAGGAGAAAATATTTCAACACTTAAAAATATTACTAAAGGTGTTATAACACCAGATGATGCTAAGATAATTGAAATAGATATTTTTAATCCAAATCATTTATCACAAAAAACTCAAGATATATTAAAATTTTGGTCAGAGAATACAGAATTACTTCAAGGACCAAAAATAATTAAAAATTTTTTTCAATTAAGCGCAGAAAGTGGAATTGATTATCATGAACCTGCTTTTAAAAATTTTTTTGAATTCATGCCAAATAGATTAAAAGCTATTCAAGAAGTAGGATATATGAAATTATTCGCAGGAACACTTGAACAAAGAAGTGATGGAATAACAAAATTATTTGGAAATGATTTTCCATTTGGGAAAATAACAGAAAAAAATGGAATATTTACTATTCATAGTGCTGTTAAAAAAGGATATAATATTTTGATTACAAAAGATAAAATTGGAGTTGACGGACCAGGCTTGTTAAATTGGGGAACAAAAGGTCATTTTGGAAAAATTCATCCCGTTAATAGTCTAACTCCTGATATGATAAATGAAGCAAAAACCAAAATTGAGAGTTTTGTAAAAATGATGGCTGAAAAACCTGTTATTAATGAATAAATAAAAAAAATTGACAAAAAAAATTTGACAAGATATCTTGATAATGCTACTATCAGAATATCTTGTTGGTGTTACTTCTTCAAAGGGCATTCAGCTCTTAAAGTGACAAAGGTCCTACCAAGAACAAAGATGTTTATTAAAACTAAGAATGAGAAAATTATGAACCAAACGTTATTTGTAGGTGGTATTGCTTACGGAACAACTCAACAAAGTTTGAGCGATCATTTCTCTGCAGCCGGTACTGTTGTGTCAGCTAACATTATTACTGACAGACAAACTGGCAGATCCAAAGGTTTTGGATTTGTAGAGATGTCAAGTCCCGAAGAAGCCCTAAAAGCGATTGAAATGTTTAACGACCAAGAACTTGATGGCAGAAAATTAGCTGTTAACCTTGCTCGTCCAAAAGAAGATCGCCCACGAAGAGAATCTAGATACTAAGTTCTCCTACTACATAAAAAAATAAAACCCTCGCATCTGCGAGGGTTTTATTTTTTTATGTAGGGTCTGTCGCCGAATACCGTATTCGGTATAAAATTCCAAATTTTTGTAAATTTTGTTAAAAACTTTTTCGCTAATATAACTATATTCCCTCAAAACTTTTTAAAAAAATTCCTAAAAATTTGAA
>JBBTVV010000122.1:0-6768 GCA_038063135.1 Patescibacteria group bacterium | reverse complement strand
ACGCTCTATAAATTTTCTAATAAAATCAAAGTTTCTTGCACGTTTTTTTTTCGACTAAAATAATTGATTCTTCTTTGTCCTTTTGCAATTAATTCTTTTTGTAAATCATTATCAATTATAATTTTTGCCATAGCTTCTGCCATATTTTTTTTATCGAGTGGATCAAAAAGCAATGCAGAATCTTCAACTATTTCTGATATAGCAGAAATATTAGAAGCAACGATTGGCGTGCCACAAGCCATAGCTTGAAGTAACGGGATACCAAAGCCCTCGTAGCATGAAGGAAAAACAAAAGCAGTTGCTCCATAATAAATAAATGGCATATCTTCTTCTGGCATCCAGCCTGTTAAAATAACTTCATTATTAAGATTAAATTCTTGAATTATATAATTAATCTCATCAAAGCCATAACTAGCAGAACCAACTAAAACTAATTTGTGTTTAATGTTCTTATATTTTTCTCTCATAATAGCATAAGCCTCCACTAATGTTGATATATTTTTTTTCTTTTCCAATCTACCAACATAAAAAATATAAGGTTGTTTAATATCGTATTTATTCAGAATTTGATTAATAGCATTAGTTGCTAATTGTAGACTAAATTTTTTAGTAATCGGCTGATATAATTTATCGTCATAACCATTATAAATAACTTGAATTTTGTTTTGATCAATTGGATATGTTCTTTCTATTTCTTTTTTTGAAAATTTAGAAACTGTTATTATTTTTTTAGCATGTTTTAAAGTAAATTTAGTTGACCAAAGATGATAATCAAAAACATTTGATCCATATTTTCCCAAAGTAATAATTTTAATTAATAAATTTAATAAACGCGCATGAGCTAGACTTACAGATTCAATTCGTTTATGACTGTAAAGCTGTTGATTATAAATAAAACCAATGTCATGAATAGTTACTACTGATTTTCGCGGATGAATAATTGGTAAAGTATGGGCTGGAATAAATAAAACATCTGGCGGATGAAATAACATTTCTAAAGATAAATTAAGCTGTGTCCAAAAAAATGGTAAATACTGCTTGATAATTTTACAACGAAAATTATTATAAGGACTAATTATCTTTTGCCAACCAGCATGCTCTTCTTCTTTGATAAAATCGTGTTTTGCTTCTTTTGACTCTTCTTGGCTAGAAGTTAAATCAGATAATCCATCAATCAACGGCTTATCAGTATATAAAATATATTGATTTTTTGAATCAATTTTAGCCAGCTCTTTAATTAAATGATATGAATACCATTCTGTCCCACTTTTATATTGTCTATTTGCCCTACTGGCATCAATACCGATAATCATAATTTAAATGAATAATATAAAATACTTATTTAGTAGCAAAAATAGATCTCTTATACGAATCCAAGTTTTCTAAAGCAATTCCTGTGCCTTTAGCTACACAGAGTAATGCATCGTCAGCAACATAAGCAGGCACATCAGTTGTGCGCGCCAATAATTGATCAATATTTCTAAGCAACGAACTGCCACCAGAAAGAATCATTCCTTTGTCCATAATATCAGCGGCTAATTCTGGTGGTGTATCTTGCAAAACTCTTTTAGCAGCATTAATTATTGCTTCTAATTCATTCTGTAAAGATTCTGTTACATCATCTGATGAAACAGTAATACTTCGAGGTAGTCCACTAATCATATCTCTGCCTTTTATTTCCATAGTTAATTTATCTTCTAGATAAAGAGCACTACCAATCTTAATTTTTATTTCTTCAGATGTTCGCTCTCCTATAGCCAAACTATATTTACGACGAATAAATTCCATAATAGCTGCATCAAATTTATTACCACCAACTCTAATAGAAGTTGAAGTAACAACGCCACCCAAAGAAATTACCGCCATTTCTGATGTACCACCGCCAATATCAATGATCATATGACCAGAAGCTGAACCAATTGGAATATTAGCGCCAATAGCTGCTGCAATTGGTTCTTTTATAATATAAGCAGCCTTAGCGCCAGCAGCAATTGTTGCATCAATTACAGCGCGTCGTTCAGTTGAAGTAGCTCCAGCAGGAACAGCAACCATCGCCTCTGGACGAAATAATCTAACTCCACCCAAGGCTTTATTAATAAAATATCTCAACATAGCTTCTGTTGTATGATAGTCAGCAATAACACCGTCTTTCATTGGTTTTAAGGCAAAAATAGTATCAGGAGTGCGTCCTAACATTTCTTTAGCCTCATTTCCAACAGCCAAAATTTTCTTGTCAATCATAGAAATGGCAACAACACTAGGTTCGCTAATCACAATCCCCCGCTTTGGTAAATGAACCAAAGTATAAGTTGTTCCCAAATCAATTCCTATACGTTTTATAAACATAGTAGATTTCTCAATTAATAATTAAAACTTCACTTCAAAATCACGATCTCTCATTAGATCCCCTTTCCAATTAATCTGACTGGCATTAATTTTCTGCATATATAAAGTGGCTGGACTATATGACTTTACCTTGTTTTGGAAGGTTAAGTCAACCTCTAATTGATTAATGTTATTACCAGGCTGTTTTTGAATGTATAAATTATAATGACTAATATCAGCCAATTTATTTAAATTATCTGGAAGTTTATATTCTAAATAAACATTTCCTAGCTTGCCTGGTTCAATCGAAATAAAACCGCCAAAATAGGTTTTGTCTAATTCGTTAGAAACAACTACTTCATTATCAATAAATCCTTCAGTTTTAATTAATTGACTACCTAATGGCGCATAAACACGTGTCCACGTTCGATATTTAGTTGTTTTCCAATCAAAATTTCCATGATGAGCATAATTAATTTTTAATTTTGCAAACAAACCATCGGGCTTTTGATCAACTTTATATTCTAAACTTCGATCAATTACAGCATCTGTTTTGAATGATGCCATATTAGCGTCCACTACCATTAAATAATCATCCTTTGTATTCTTAATTTCTCCTGCCCAACCTCGTTGTTTAACTAAATTTTGCTTCTCTTGATCCGATAAATAAATTAAAATATTTTTTGTATCCAAATTATTATTCAAAATAGTCAAAACCCCTGACCATTGTATTGAGGGTAAATCAAATAATTTTATTTTTAATTCTTTAGCAATCTCGCCAATAACTTCTTTTCTCTGCCACGATGACACTCCTAAATTGACATAGCCTCGTTCAACTTTATATTGTAATAATTCTTGAAAATTATTTTTATCATAAACAACGTTATCAATTTTTATTGACCCTGTAATTGATAATAAATCAATAATAAATTGTGGAGTTATAGCGATAATTCCTGAAAATTTTTCTTGTTGAGCCAAGCAACTCCCTTGATAAAGGGCGTTAGATGGATTGCAATTAAGTTTATTCTCTATCTGATAAAACCAATCAATTTTTTTAGCAGAAGTCGGCCAATCAGGCGACCAATTAGCATCACGTAAATACCAATTGTCAACTCCTAAATATTTTTTTAATGGCTCTGGTGGAGCAATTTGTAATTTATCTTTTATTGGCATATCTAAATGATAAATATCATGAGTAGCAAATTCAGTAATATCACCAGAGTCAACTTTCATAATACCGTAAGTGCCAATAAAACCACCTGTTGGACGCAACTCATCATTATTTTGTAAAATTATTAAAAAATTTGCCTTCTCTGGATAACCAGCCACTGCTGGTAAAATTTCTGAAACTGACGCAATATTTTCTAATAATAAATTAGCCTGAGTTAACTGAATTTTTAATTTATTAATTTGGTTTTTGAAGGGTAATAATATTCCAAATGGATTAATTTGTTTTAAATTAATTAAAGCTAAAATAATATTAGCTTTAAGCCCATTTAATTCTGGTCCTGATTGATAAAAACGTTGTAAAATATTTCGCTTTTCTTCTAAACTGAATTCAGAAAAAGTCAATTTCTTCTCGCCAAGACTGTCTTTCATCTCTTGTCCAAAACTAGCTGACTGACTAACCGATCTACTTAAAAGCTCTGTCGCTGTTAATAAATATTCAACATTATCAATTTGATTTTTAAAATATGGCAAAGACTTAATAAATAAACTATCTTTTAATTGCTCTATTCCTTTAATAGCTTTTAAAAAATTATTACTAGAATTTTGAGCCAACTTTTTAGCTTGATTAAAATTTTGCATTTGTGTAAAAACCACAGCTTGTTCTAAATTATCTTTTCCAAACATTGTTTCTTGATAAATTTGTTTTATTGCAAAAAAATTAACTACAAAAAAAATAATAGAAAAAACAAAAAAAGCTAAAATTACATAGCTGATATATTTTATTATTTTATAAATTTTGTTTTTTCTTTTATTTTCTTTAATTATAGGGATATTATTAAAAACATCCTGAGCTTGTTTTTTTAATTGAGCAAAATTTATTTTTTTTCTAAAAAGATTTTTAAACATAAAGTATTTTTATTATAACAACATTTATTTAATCAAACAAATAAAAAGACTAGAATCAATACATATTGCACCATTCTAAAAGATAATAGTAATATGGGTCTGTCGCCAATTAATCCAATCTAACTAACAAAAAAACGACCGCCAGGTCGTGAGTTATGCACTTTTTTTCTATTGAATAATCATAATGTTTATGCTAAAGTTAGAATATAAATAACTAATTATTAAGCATAAATATATGGTAAAAATTGAACCAAAAACAATTAAAATGATTACGGGTCTATCGCCAAATACCGAATACGGTATTTGGCGATAGACCCATTATGCCATAATGATTTAGATAATCCTTGCTCCGTCAGAATCCCCTATCGGGAGATTTTAACGGAGCAAGAACAGACCTATTAAATATTCACTAAATATTAAACAATGTTTTAGCATTATTTGTTGTAATTTCAGCAACTTTTTCTAGGCTTAGGTTTTTTATTTCCGCAATTCTTATTGCAACATATTTAACTAAAAACGGCTCATTGCGTTGACCACGAAATGGTTCTGGTGCCATATATGGGCAATCTGTTTCTATCATTATTTTATCAATTGGCACTTTACGAATTAAATCATCCCATTCAGCAGAAAAAGTAATTAAACCTGTAAAAGATATATTTAAACCTAAATTAAAATACTGCCAAGCTAATTCTTCGTCACCGGAAAAACAATGTATTACGCCCCATGCTTTATCCTTTGGCAAACTTTCTTTATGATCTTTCCTAAAACCTTTTAAAATTTCAAGCATATCATCATGAGCCTGACGACAATGAATAATAACAGGTAATTTTAAATTATTCGCTAGTTTAAGTTGTTTAAGAAAAACTTCTTTTTGTTTTTGTTTTTGCACTAACGATTCAATAGTAGTATTAACATGATAATAATCTAAACCGATCTCACCTACAGCCACAACTTTTTTAAATTGTGCCAATTTCTCATACACATCGTAACTAAAACACTCCTCTTGAACATTAAAATCATAACCATCGCCTAAAGCTTTTTGAGTATTAGTATGTACAGGATGTAAACCAACAGAAGCATAAACACCTTTCTCATATTTATTAGCATATTCTAAAGCGCGCCTTGAGGTTTTTGCTTCTGCTCCAACCAAAATCATCCACGTATCATTAATTAAAGCGTGGCGTATTACTTTATCAGCATCATCTTTAAAAGCATTAAAATTTACATGAGCATGGGTATCTATAAACATAAAATAAATTTTTAATTTTAATTTTATCGCCCTCACCTCGCAAGTTGCAGAATAAAATCCATTCTTTATTAAATTTAATACTGAGTTTTTGTTAACTTAATTCGTTCTTTTATGGATCTATTTCCTTACTATTTTATTTAAATCTAAATAATCAACTAATTTTTGTCCTATTTTTGCATTATTAGATAAGATCATAATTCCATTATGATCTTTTCCTAATCCTAATTCATCTTCAGCGCATAGCATACCAAATGATTTTATCCCCCTAATCTCAGCTTCTTTTATTTCTATGTCATTGGGCAAAATTGCGCCAACTAAAGCAACTGGAACTAATTGATTAACTTCAAGATTTGGCGCTCCACAAACTATATCTAATATTGCTTTGCCAACATCAACTTTAACTAATCTTAACCTATCAGCATTAGGATGTTGTTTAATTTCTAAAATTTTTCCAATAATAATTTGATTAAATTTTGCAGACTGATTTATTACGTTATCTTTTTTAATATGCTTAGATTCAAAAATTTTAACAAAATCTTTTAACCAATTTAAAAATATACGCATAGTTTTTAGTTAATTAACCAACTTTTCCTGATTTTTAATCGCTAATTTATGATTCACTTTATAACTTAATAGAAAAAACTCTGCAACTGATAAACTAATAATTAATAATCCAACATTAAGCCAACTAAATAAATTAGATGCTAATAAAAATAAAGTAGCAATTATGAAAAAAGCGAACAAAAATGATTGACGAAAAGCTGATATAACTGAATCTAAAACAAGCTCGTGTCGCAAACCAATAAATCTAACAACAAAACCAACAATAGCAGACATGCCAACAATAGCTAAAAATAAAGACAAATAAAATAATAAAAAACCAACCGAATTAGTTACTTCAGGATTAACTGTTTGCACAATTACACCAAACGCCACACAGCATAATAAAGTGGCTAAAATCATAATAATTAAATAAGAACGCAAAGACATAAAAATTAATTTTCAATTTTCTCCCGCATATTGCGAGATCAATTATCATTTTAATTTTAAAAAAATTAACAAAAAACAATTTTAAAATTAATCACTTTTATTTTAACATTTAAAAAAATATTTTTCAA
>JBBTVV010000121.1:0-4896 GCA_038063135.1 Patescibacteria group bacterium | reverse complement strand
AAATTCCAAATTTTTGTAAATTTTGTCAAAAACTTTTTCACTAATATAACCATATCCCCTTAAAACTTTTTAAAAAAATTTCCTAAGAATTTGAAATTTTCTACTCAAAAGAGTATCCGGCGACAGACCCGTAAAAATATTTGAATATTTACTCTAAAACGGCTTTAATTCTTCTTACTCCAGCGCTGGAGCTTTCTTCTTTTTTTATTTTAAATTTTCCTAAATCTCCTATTTGACTAACATGCGGACCTCCGCAAATTTCTTTGCTAAAAATATTATCACCTTTGCTAATTGTATAAACTTTTACTTTTTCTCCATATTTTGAATCAAATACACCTGTAGCACCCATTGATCTTGCTTGATCTAAAGTCATTTCTTCACAAGAAACTATCAAATCTTGCTTAATAGCTTGATTAACTAAACTTTCAACTTGTTGCAATTGTTCAGCTGACATTTTTTCGTTATGTGAAAAATCAAAACGTAAACGTTCCGCAGTTATATTTGATCCTTTTTGCGTGACATAATTTCCTAAAACTTTTTTTAAAGCAGCAAGCATTAAATGCGCTGTTGTGTGATATTTAATTGTTTCCTCTAAAGTATTTGCTAACCCGCCTTTAAACATTCCTGCTGAAGCTGTGCGAGAAAGCTCTTGATGTTTTTTAAAATCTTCCCAAAAACCTTTTTCATCTACATCCATACAATTTTCTTTGGCTAACTCTTTTGTCATTTCTATTGGAAATCCATAAGTTTGATATAAATCAAAAGCAATCTGTCCTGATATGTTTTTAACTTTTAATTTTTGGCTTTCAAATTGTTTTAATCCATTTTCCAATGTTTTGCTAAATTTTTCTTCCTCCTCATTGAATTGCGCAATAATAAAATTAATATTTTTTTGTAATTCAAAATAGACATTAGCATAATCATAGGCAACAATTTTAGCAATTTCTTTTGTCCAAGGAGTCTGATCAATTCCCAATTGTTTACCAAAACGAATAGCCCTCCTAATCAAACGACGAACAATATAACCACGATCAGTATTAGATGGCGTTATTGCTTTATTATCTCCGATAATAAAAATTGCTGCTTTAATATGATCAGCAATAATACGAATAGCTTTATTAGTTTCTTCATTAACGCCATATTTTTTATCAGATAATTGTTCAATTTTATTAATAATATTTTTGAATAGATCAGTTTGATAATTATCAGCTAAACCATTAACTATAGCTAAAATTCTTTCCAATCCCATCCCTGTATCAACATTTTGTTGTTTTAATTGTTCAAACAGTCCTGTATTTTTTTTATCATATTGCATAAAAACATTATTCCAAATTTCAACCCATGCATCATTATCATCATTAAAACTATCAGGAATTTTATCCATATCACCTGTCCAATAAAAAATTTCGGTATCCGGTCCACAAGGGCCTCCACTATCAAGTCCCCACCAATTATTTTTCTTTGGCAATTTAGCAATTTTTTTTTCAGAGATATTAATTTTATTTTTCCAAATATCATAAGATTCTTGATCAAAAGGAGAATCATTATCACCAATAAAAACTGAAACAGCAATTTTATTTTTATCCAAATTTAACCATTTAGGTGAAGTTAAAAATTCCCAACTCATCTTTATTGATTCTTCTTTAAAATAATCTCCCAATGACCAATTACCTAACATTTCAAAAAAAGTATGGTGAGTCTTATCTCCAACCGCTTCAATATCACTAGTTCGTATGCATTTTTGACAAGAAGTTAATCTTTTTCCTTCAGGATGTTTTTCTCCAAGTAAATATGGCACCAGCGGATGCATACCTGCTGTTGTAAATAAAACAGTCGGATCATTGTCTGGGATTAAAGAAGCGCTAGGAATAATTGAATGCCTCTTAGCTTTAAAAAAATCCAAATATTTTTGTCGCAATTCGTTTGAGGTCATCATGTTTTTAATTTTTAAATAATATTCTAAATAATTTTTAATTTTTAAATTAACAAATAATCCCTCCGCCAATTACTTCTTCTTTCTTATAAAATACCACGCTTTGACCTGGCGTAATCGCTCTCTGTGGTTGAATAAATTTTACTAATAAATTATTTTTTTTATTTTTTAAATTAGACACAACACATTCTGCTGCTTTATGGTGATAGCGAATAACTGCTTGGCAATTAAGCGGAAATTTTGGCATTTGTCCAGATAACCAATTAACATTATCAACAGTTAACTGTTTAGAAAAAAGCGCTGGATCATTATTATCATTAACTACATAAAGTGTATTTGTTTTATAATCAGTTTTAACTGCATAAAATGGTCCATTGCCACCAATATCAATCCCCTTTCTTTGTCCAATAGTATAAAGTGGCAACCCCTGATGCTTGCCAATAATTTTATTATCTAATGTTTTAATATCACCTAATTTTAATTTTATGTGTCGTTTTAAAAATTCATTATGACTTTTTTCAGAAATAAAACAAATTTCTTGACTTTCTTTTTTCTCTGCAACAGGTAATTTAAATTTTTTTGCTAACGATCTTACTTGTTGTTTAGTATAATCACCCAAAAGAAAAAGTAAATGACTTAATTCATCTTGATTAAAAGTATACAAAAAATACGATTGATCCTTTTTTTCATCCTTAGCCTTATATAATTTATATTTAAATTTTGAATTTTGACTTTTACTTTTAAACTTTAAACTTTTAACATAATGTCCTGTTGCAACATAATCAAAGCCTAATTTTTTAGCTTGTTTTATAAGATTGCCGAGCTTGACAAATTTATTACATCTTACGCAAGGATTAGGTGTTTTTCCTATTTTATATTCACTTAAAAAGTTATCCACAACTTGCTTTTTAAATATTTTAGAGAAATTAAATGTGTATAAAGGAATTCCAATTTTGTTACACACTCGTCTAGCATCCATAAGGGCTTCAACTGAACAACACTTATTTTCAAAATCTGAATCCCCCTCTTGATAATTGAGTTGAGCAATGCCCCCTTGATTAAGTTCCCCTTGATAAATGGGGTTAGCAGGATTGAACTCTTTCCAAAAATGCAAAAAAATTCCAACTACTTCATAGCCCTGATCAACTAATAATTTAGCAACCACTGATGAATCAACTCCTCCAGACATTGCCATAAGCACTCTAGCTTTAGAAGTAGATTTATTTTTCTTTTCTTTCATTTCTTTCATCCTGTTTTTTTCTTAAATATTCCAATGCTTCTTTTTCTGTCATGTCTTTTGACGAATCCACTTTTTCTGGAATTTTTTCTTCTTTTAAACCTTCTTTTTCATTAAAATACCTTTGTAAACGTTCCCATATTTCGTTGCCCGTACCATTAGATAATTCTACCATAAATTTATCTTTAAAAAATAATCATTATCAACAACAATCCAATAAAAGCGCAATTATACGCAATTATATGGGCGTGTTGTTTTTTTATTTCTATGAAAATATTTAATAATAATGCAATAAATGCTACAACAAGAATTAATTGAAAATAGAAATTACTTAAATTAATAGTTGGCAACATTGCTTTTGTAGGGTTTGTTTTAAAAAGTTGATAATGCTCTAATAATGAAGTTTTAATCGGCTTAATCTCGCTCCAATCAATTTTGTCATAAGCAGTTTGTCCAGCAGAGTCTTTTATAGCAATACTTGCGGGTATTAAAGGATCTAAAATATTTTCTTCTTCTTCTTGATTAATAAGAGATACACCGCTCCATTGATTAGTTTGATTAAAGTCTTTTTCTAAAACAATTTTTTTATTATCAACAACAACTTCAGCAGAAATAGTATCTTCAGGTAAAGTAGTTTTTATTTGTAAGGCTTTTTCTTTATTAAAATGATCACTTTTTATAGATAATGTTGTTTTTTGTTGGTTAATTGCAAGTACTTTCTTTTGCGTTTCTTTTGTTTGATTAATTGTAGCAATCGGTTTAACTTTTATCAATGGCTCTTCTAATAGATTTTTAGTAGCTATTAGCTGGTTTTCTTCAACTTGAGTTGCAAAATGCTGAGCAATAAAAACTGTATTAACATTATTTAATCTGCCATCAGCCAAGGCCACACCAATTTCATAAAAATCTTTATCAATAATATTACTATAATGAGCCGGACTATTTTTCCACGCAAGCACAACATCTTCTGGTTTAGAAAAACCAATTGCTAAATTTTCACCTGCCAAAGAATATTTATAATCAACTTTTTCAAACAACCCCTTTAACCCTATACCAGTTGGACTAATATGAGCAAAATATTGATTAATCGCCATATCTTCAACTTTTTGCCATGCTGATTGATTTAATTTTTGACTTTCTAAAAGGACTGGCAAAGAAATCGCTTGGCGCAAATTATTAGTCAATTCTATAATTTTTTTAGCTTGGGCTAAAGCCAAATCAGGACTAAGCCAAGCTGATAAAGGATAAAATAAAACAAAAACAACCATAACAGTTTTTATAGCCACTAAACTTATTGCATGAAAAAGAAGTCTTTTTGGTTTTAAAACTCCTGGAAGATAATTGTTGCCTTTATGAGGAATAAACAAGTCTTTTAACGAACCTGGTCCAAGTGGATTTCTTCCCATTTTAACTTCATCGCCATCTTTTACTCCATCATTGTCAGTATCAGGATTTTTATAATCAGTGTAATAAATATTTTTTTCTTCATAATCACTCAAACCATCATTATCAGTATCTTTAAACTTTTTTCCTTGTTTTATTTTTTTAGCAAATTTATACTTCTTTTTCAAAAATTTTTGATAACCATTTTTTTTATCAAATTTAAACATATTTTAAATTAAGGGTCTGTCGCCAAATACTCTTTCGAGTATAAAATTTCAAATTTTTAGGAATTTTTTTTAAAAAGTTTTGAGGGAATATGGTTATATTAGCGAAAAAGTTTTTA
>JBBTVV010000120.1:0-1540 GCA_038063135.1 Patescibacteria group bacterium | reverse complement strand
TTACAAAAATTTGGAATTTTATACCGAATACGGTATTCGGCGACAGACCCATTAGCTTTAAAAAATATAAAAATAGAATTTTTAATTTTTTAATTTTATAAATAATTTTTAAATGTTTAAAAATTAGAATTTATTTAAAAATTACAAAATTAAAAGTTAAAATAAAAAAGTTACTAACTTTCTTGATTTATTGATTTTTTGATTTATTGATTTTTTGATTCTTTTTCTTCAAGCTTTTTGTACTCAGCTAAAGCATTTTTTATTATGCCAAACATAGAAAAAATAAAAGCAATGCCCATTGACAATAAAAAAAGCCATGGCTCGCTATGATATTTATTGTCCAACCATTTGCCAACAAATAAACCAACGATTACAGGACCGATTATCCACACTGATAATCTAGTAAACATCAACATCGCTGGCAACCACCAAGCTTGTTCTTTCATATACACCCATCCTATCCTAATAAAATTTAAAAGTCAAAAAAAATAAAAGCTCTTTCAGAATCCCCTATCGGGAGATTTTAACAGAGCAAGAATAGCCCTATTTGTGAACTTATTCATATTATTGCATAAAAAATGAAAAATAAAAAACCAAGTTCAAATAACTTTGTCATTCAAACTTGGTCGGCACACCTCCTTTACTAAAAAAATAGAAAAATGAACTATAACTTTTTCATTGCCATTCTGGATATACACTTATACGTGGCCTCGTCGAGAGAATTCACTTCATCTGAAGTTAAAGAATTTAAAGCATCATAAGAAACTAACATCCTTCTCAACATTGCTTTTTTTTTATCTCCTTTATCTCTTCCATATTTTCCAGCTCTATTCATTTTTTTATCACCTCCTCTTTTAATTTTATATTTTATTAACACTAATAATTTTATATTTAACCTCCCCACGTGGAGTATTAACTAAAATTTCGTCTCCTTTATTTCTGCCTAAAAATGCTGTGCCTAAAGGAGATTCATTTGAAATTTTTCCTTCAGAAGGATCTGCTTCATTAAAACTTACGATAATAAAATTTTTTTCCTTGTTATCAGAAACAACTTTAATTTTTGAACCCAAACCCACCACGCCCACATCTCCATGATATTTAACAATAGTTAAATTTTTTAATAAAGTAAATAATTCAGCTATTCTTCCCTCATTAAAAGCTTGTTCTTCTTTGGCATCAGAATACTCTGCGTTTTCACTTAAATCGCCTAGCTCTTTTGCTGATTCAATTCTTCTGGCTACCTCCTGCCGTTTGCTGGTAGTACATTCTTCTAATTCTTTTTTTAATTTATCATAACCTTCTTGAGAAATAATTTGATCAGACATATTTTTTTAACATAATTAATAATAATATAATTCACAATATACAACAACTAAAAAAAATACGCAATAGACTGTATGTTGAGGATAACGCAAACCCATATTAATAGGTCTGTCGCCAAATACCGTATTCGGTATAAAATTCCAAATTTTTGTAAATTTTGTCAAAAACTTTTTCGCTAATATAACTATATTCCCTCAAAACTTTTTGAAAAAATTTC
>JBBTVV010000119.1:0-1617 GCA_038063135.1 Patescibacteria group bacterium | reverse complement strand
TTATATTAGTGAAAAAGTTTTTAACAAAATTTACAAAAATTTGGAATTTTATACCAAATACGGTATTTAGCGACAGACCCAATTAGTAATTTTGCCATCCTAAATAGTTTTTTTAGCAAATGAATGACAAAAGCTTAATATATCTTCTTTTGTAAAACCCTTGAGAAGAAAAAGAATTGAAAAATATAGTATTCCGCCAAAACCTATTACTAAAAAAATATTAAATAGATTTTTTAAATAAAAAATAACTACTGCCATAAATAAAGCTGATAAAACTGACTTACCAAAAACTTTTAATATGGCTTGTGGATGATAATTAATAATTTTTGGTACCCAAAAAAGCCCTAATGCTAACAATAAAAAATTTGTTATTAAAACAGTAATACTTGCTCCAACAGCTTGAAATTTAGGAATAAAAATAATATTTAAAATAACACTCACAATTGCCACAATAGCCATATTAATTGTATTAATTTTCTGTCTATCGCAAGCATTAAGCAACGATCCTACAGGATAACCAATAAATATAAAAACAACAGCCAACATGCTTATTTCTAAAGGCAAAATCGCTCCTTCGTAACCTGATTTAAATAAAAAAATCACTTTATCAGCGATAACCGCGATTCCAACTGCTATTGGTAAAGAAATAATTATTAAATAATTCATAGATCTTTCAAAAACAACAACTAATTGTTCACGGTTTGTGTGCCAATAAGTACTCATTGCAGGGTAAAGTGAAGCAATAAAAGCTAGTGGCAAAAATTGTAAAGCAAAAATAGTCTTAAAAACAATTTGATAAAAACCAACATATTTATCACCAGCTAAAGATGACAACAAAATAGAATCTAAATAAGTATAAATTCGTTGAAAAAGCGCAAACAAAGCAAAAGGAATTGCCATTTTAATTAATAATTTAACCAATTTACTATCTAACAATGGCATTAGACTTAATTTCCATTTATAACAAACTATAAAACCTGAATAAATAAAATTAAAAACACTAGCGATAGCTAAACCACTCATTAGCCAGACTATCCCAAGATCCATTTTTAAAATAATTAATCCAGCAGATATAACTATTATTTGAAAAATAACTGCGCCAATACTTTCAAAGAATAAATTATGAAATCCACGAATAGCGCCAAAAAAAGTTAAAGTAAAAGAATCCAAAACCATAAAGATCACTGACAGATAAATAAGTTGCTGAACAATTCCAGAATATCCTAAGATTTTTACTAAAATTATAATAATTAACCAAGTTAAAACAGCTAGCGGCAATTTAATTGCCATAACATTACTTAATATTTTTTGCGCTTGTTCCTTAGTTTTAGCAACCTCTCTAGTCAAAACACTGGTTAATCCTAAATCAATAAAAATAGCAAATATAGTAGTGAAAGAAATAGCAAAATAATACTTACCTAAATCTGCTGGCCCCAATGCCCTAGCAATTAAAATAAAATAAATAGAAGAAAGGATTTTCTGCAAAATCAAAGCAAGAGTAAAATAAGAAGTATTTTTTGCTATATTTGTAATTTTTTCAGTCATAAAATAATCTTAACATAAAAGATTCTATAAAAAAAGAAGTCTCATAACGCAAGACTTCTTTTTTTATATTTT
>JBBTVV010000118.1:0-1513 GCA_038063135.1 Patescibacteria group bacterium | reverse complement strand
CTTCAGCTAGTTTTTTTAAATATTTAATATGGTTAAAATAAAAAATAAAAAATATAATGTAAGAAGTTTTTTGGTCTGGTTTTTATTAGCAGGTTATTTGTTGATCGGAAATATTAGTTATGCAGGAATATTAAAAGATTCTTCAAGAATTAAGAGTCAAACAAATGCGTTTAATCTCAATGCGGGATTTAATGAGACTGTGGGCGTTGTTAATGTCATTAGTTATGGCATTCAGGCTATTTTAGGCTTATTGGGAATAATTTTTTTAATTTTAATTCTTTATGCTGGCTTTAATTGGATGACGGCAGCTGGAGATGAAGAAAAAGTTACCAAAGCAAAGGAAACATTATCCAGAGCTATTATAGGTTTAATTATTATTGTAAGCGCTTATTTGATAACTATTTTTGTTTTTAGCAAGTTGCCAAACTGACTTTAGTCCACGGTATCCCAGACTAAAGTCAATCTATTCTCGCAGACCCGTCATGGTTCAGTACAAAAATTTGCGCATTTTTAGTTTGCACGATTTGAATTGAAAGTAGATAATTATCAACAGTTAATCATATTGATTTTATAAAGTACAAATATATTGAAGCTATAAGGGGTCTGTCGCCGAATACGGTATTCGGCGACAGACCCCTTATAGCTTATTTTAGACATATCAGTTTTTTTGGCAAGTATTGCACTGAACCATGTTACAGTGTGTTAGATTGACTTTAGTTGGTTTATATGATAACATAGTTATAGAAACAGAAAATCCCTATCATGTTTCTCTTTAAAAAGAGTTAATATTGGTAGGTTTTTTATTTGCTAAAAATTTTAAATTTTTAAATATGGAAGCGTTAAGAAAAAATCATAACCGTTTGATTTCATTAAAACAAGCTAAAAGATTATTAATAGCTTTAGTCTTTATTTTTTCTTTTGACCTTTTGTTGTTTCCAGCATCAGCTATGGCTGATCAAATAGTAGAAGATTCAAATTTAAATCAAAAACAAGCAGTTTTAGTTGAAAATGTTGTCGAAGAAGATTTGTCTTTTATTAATCAATTACCTAAGAGCAAAGACGTAAAAGTAGAAGAAAGTAGTTATCGGGTTATTACTGCATATAATTCAGAAGCAGGCCAAACAGATAATTCTCCTTGTATTACTGCTAATGGTTTTAATGTTTGTAAGCACGGAATAGAAGATACTATTGCTGCTAATTTTTTGTCTTTTGGCACAAAAGTTAAAATCTCTGAGTTGTTTGGTGATAGAGTATTTATCGTTAGAGATAGAATGAACACGCGTTTTTCTGATAGAGTTGATATTTGGATGTTAGATAAGTCACGAGCAATAAAATTAGGTGTAAAATACGCAAAAGTAGAGGTGTTAGAATAAAATTGAGTCAATCAAATAAGAGATAAATAAAATTTCTAATGAAAGCTAGAAATTTTTATTTATATTTTTAAATTACGAAACTATTAAGGGTCTGTCGCCGAATACCGTATTCGGCATAAAATTCCAAATTTTTGTAAATT
>JBBTVV010000117.1:0-1269 GCA_038063135.1 Patescibacteria group bacterium | reverse complement strand
CTAGCTACAATATTTTTATTATTTTATTAATACAACTAATAAACTTTTCAGCTTCTTCCATCGTATTATAAAAATATAAAGATACACGAGCGGAATTTTTTATTTTTTTATCATTGAACCAAGAATGAACACAATGTTGTCCTGATCGAATCATTATATTAGACATCTCATCAAGCATTAAGGCAATCTGGTGCATATCTATTCCTTCAATATAAAATGAAATAATACCTGATCGCAAAGCAGAATCAGCAGAGCCAATAATTTTAATTTTTGGCAATTTATTTAATTCTTCTGTTATAAAACTATTAAGTTTTAATTCTTGCTCTCTTATATTATCAAATCCTATTACTTCTAGATATTTAACAGCCTCACCTATCCCAATAATTCCGGCATAATCTTGTAAGCCCGCTTCAAATTTTTCTGGAGCCTCAAACATTTTATGACTTTCATAAGTAGAATATTCAACAGTATCACCGCCAACTAAAAATGGCTCCAACTTTTCAAGTAAACCATATTTAGCATAAAAAATCCCTGTCCCAGTCGGTCCCAACATTTTATGACAAGAAAAAGCTAAAAAATCAACATCAAGATCTTTTACGTCAATTTTTTTATGAGGAGCGCTTTGAGCAGCATCAAGAAAAACCAAAGATCCATTTTCATGAGCAATTTTTATAATTTCTTTAGCAGGAATAGTCATTCCATCCAAATTTGAAGTATAAACCATAGACACTAATGTCACTCCTTTTACTAATTTTCTATAACTTTCAAAATCAAATGTTCCATCATCTCTTGATTTAACAATTAAATGTTTAATGCCCTTTTTTTTGCCCAGCACCTGCCAAGGAATTAAATTAGAATTATGCTCCTTGTCAGTTGTTAAAATTATATCATTTTCTTTAAAATTTAAAGAATTAGCTAAAAGATTTATTGCTTCAGTAGTATTTCTAACAAACACAATTTCTTTTTCACTATTTGCATTAATAAATTTAGCAACAATTTGTCTAGCTTCTTTTACTTTATTTGTTACCAATTCTCCTAGTCGATGAGAGCTCCTACCAGCACAAGCAGAATATTCATAATAATATTCATTCATCGCCTCAATCACCTGTCTTGGCTTTAAACTCATACAAGAGCTATCAAAATAAATAATAGGTTTACTATTAATCTGCTTATTCAACAAAGGAAAATCATTTTTTATTTTTTTAATATCTATCATATTATAAACAATAATATCACAATCATTATTATTTTCAAAATAAAAATAAAAAT
>JBBTVV010000116.1:0-12635 GCA_038063135.1 Patescibacteria group bacterium | reverse complement strand
AAAAATTTTCCATACCTCCGCCAGAGAACATATTCATTAATCCTAAAATTTGATTAGAAGCAAAAAAATCTCGCAGAGCAATTAAATTTACTCCTGGAATAGGAATATGGGCTGCTAAACGAAAAATAACCAACATGCCCAAAACAAACAATATGCTATTACGCAAATCATGTGTTTTCCAAATTTGCTTCAATTTTTCTATCATAAAAAATTATAAAATTTGACCGCCCAATTTTTCAATCTGCTCTTTCACAGTTTTACTTACCTTGATACCTTTAAATTTTAAATCTTTCAACTTAAGCTCGCCATTAGCCAAAATTTTTACAGGCAATTTTATTTCGTTAATTAAACAACACTTTGATAAACTAACAGCATTAATCTCTGATCCATCTTTAAAAAACTTATTAAGATCAGATAAATTTATTACTTGATTTTTTGGCTGAATTGATTTAAATCCTCTATTTTTTGGCAAACTAGCCAATGTGCTTTTAAAGCCTAATCTTTTTAGATTATTTTTACCGCCAGTTCGAGATTTCTGACCCTTTTGACCACGAGCACTATAAGTTCCGTGACCAGAAGCATTTCCACGACCTACTCGTTTCTTTTTCTTAATCACGCCGTGTACTGATTTTAATGTATGTAATGATAATTCCATAAATATTGAAATTAATTTATTTTATCTTCAACTAAACTATTTTTTTCTGTTAATTCAGTTTTACTATTAACTTTTTTCTTAATTTCTGGGCGTTGTAAATTTTGCAAAGCTAGAATGGTGCATTTCACATTATTCATCTTATTATTAGTTCCTAAAATTTTACTAGTAACATTTTTAATTCCTGTTAATTCTAAAATAATTCTAACTGCGCCACCAGCAATAATACCACGACCCATCTTAGCTGGTCTAAATAAAATTCTAGCTGCTCCATATTTTTGTCTAATTTCATGCGGTATAGTGTCATTAACTATTGGCACATCTACAAAATTTTTCTTAGCTTTATTAACAGCTTTAGTCACAGCAATTGTTACATCAGCTCCTTTTGCTAAACCAATAGCCACTCTACCTTTTTTATTACCAATAGCAATACATGCTCTAAAACGCATTCTTTTTCCACCAGCCATTACCCTAGTTACTCTAGCTAAATCAATAACCTTTTGTTCAAATTCATCCTGCTTTTCTTCTCCTCTACTTGATCCGCCTCTCCCTTTACCTGTAAACCCCCTGCTATTACTGCCCCTCCCAGCTTGTCGCTGATTATTATCAGTTGTAACTGAATTCGTTTTATTAGAACTTTGATTATTTTGTTTTTTCACTTCTACCATATTTTTGTAGCTATTAACTATTGAATTATTATTATTTTATCTTTAATGGGTCTGTCGCCGAATACCGTATTCGGTATAAAATTCCAAATTTTTAATTTTAAAAAAAATAAAACTAAAAATTAAAACTTTAACCCGCCTTCTCTGGCGCCATCAGCCAAAGCCTTAATTCGTCCATGATATTTATAACCGCCTCTATCAAAAACAACCTTACTAATACTTTTAGCAACAGCTTTAGCTGCCAATAATTTACCAAGCTCAAAGCTTTTTTGTATTTTTTGTCCAACACTTTTTATTTCTTTAATATCAACACCAACTAAAGTTTTTCCAACTAAATCATTAATCAACTGAGCCTGCATTCCTTTATTAGACCTAAAGACACTTAATCTCGGTCTTTCTGCAGTTCCAATTATTTTAATCCGAATTTTATGCTGACGTCTAACTCTTTTTAATTGTTTTTCTTTTTGCTTATTCATAAAATTTATATTTTGTATTTTTACTTTTTACTTTTTACTTTTTTTCTCCTTTTCCTGCAGTTTTTCCGGCTTTACGTCTAATAACTTCTTCTTTATATTTTATTCCCTTGCCTTTATAAGGTTCTGGTGGTCTTTTTCTTCTGATTTGCGCCGATATTTCACCGACTAAATATTTATTAATACCGGAAATAGTTATAGTATTAGCTTCAACCTTAGCCTCAATACCAACGGGCAATTCATAAATTACAGGATTAGAATAACCAAGATTCAATGTTAATTTATTCTCACTAATCGCTGCTCTATAACCGACTCCATTAATTTCTAGTTTCTTCTCATAGCCCTCATTAACACCAATAACCATATTTTTTATCAAACTACGAAATAACCCCCATAAAGACATTTGTTGCTTTCCTTCACCAATAGGCGTAACAATTACTTCTTTATCATTAATTACAACATTAATTAAAGGATGTAATTTTTCTTTCAACTCTCCTTTAGGCCCCTTGATAATTACAAAACCCTTCTCAACTTTTACTTGAGTACCTGCTAATATTTCAATTGGCAATTTTCCTATTCTAGACATAAAAAAAATAATAATTAATAAATTTCACAAATAACTTCCCCCCCAACACCTAACTTAAATGCTTCTTTATTAGTCACCAAACCATTAGATGTTGATATTATGGCCATTCCTAAATTATTTAAAACTCTTGGCAACTCTGTTCTATTCGCATAAATTCTCAAACCTGGTTTGCTAATTCTTTTTATTGAAGTAATAACGGATTGATCATTCTTTTTATATTTTAAAGCTATTTTTAATTCATCAAAAATAGCTGAATTATTTTTTTTACTTTTTGTCTTAATAATTTCGACCGCTCCTACCCAGCCTTCACGTTCAAGAATACGCGCAATACCATATTTTACTTTACTCATTGGCAAAACTATTACTTCCTTGCCTACTGCTGAAGCGTTTCTAATTCTTGTTAGCATGTCTGCTATTGGATCTGTCATATATAATTTATAATTTATAATTTATAATTTAACTTTTTACTTTAATCTTTAAGCTTTTTTACTTTTAACTTTCAACTCTCTTACCAAGACGACTTAGTAATACCTGGAATATCAGTATTATTTGCTAATTCTCTAAAACAAATTCTACACAAACCAAAATCTCTCATATAACCATGGTTGCGGCCACAACGCCAGCAACGTCTAATAATTCTTGTAGAATATTTTGGCTTTTTCTTAGCTTTTTCTATTAACGCTTTTCTTGGCATATAAAAAAATATTAATTAATCATTAACAAAAGGAAAACCCAATAATTTAAATAGCGCTCTACCTTCTTCATTTGTTTTAGCAGTAGTACTAAGACAAACTTCTATTCCATACAAATTATCAATTTCATCAACTTTCATTTCAGGAAATGCTAAATTTTCTTTAAATCCTACTGATAAATTTCCTTGCTGATCAATTTGCTTTTGACTAATACCACGAAAATCTCTAATACGTGGAAAAGTAATATTTACTAATTTATCAATAAAATCATACATTCTCTTGTTTCTTAAAGTAACCATTACGCCGATAATCATCCCTTCTCTAACTTTAAAAGCTGAAATCGATTTTCTCGCCTTAACTAATACTGGCCTTTGTCCACTAATAGCAGCTAAACCATTTGCAACCTTATCAACAAAATTTTTATCTTTTGCATTACGACCAACTCCAACATTAATCACCACCTTAGATAATTTAGGAATTGATAAATTATTTTTATAACCGAATTTTTCTTTCATCTTCGGCGCTATTTCTTTTTTGTATAGTTCTTGTAATCTCATATTTCTTATTTATCTTATTTATTTTAATCTATCGGCTGTTGACATTTTTTACACATTCTAATTTTTTGCATTACCTTCTGTTCATTTTTAGCAACTTCTATATTTTTATAACTAACTCTTGTAAGCTTATCGCACTTAGGACAAACTAAAATAAGATTGGATAAATTCATTGGAGCAGGAAATTCAATTCTTTGACCTTTTTCGCCCTGTTTGCTTGGTCGCATATGTTTTATTAATAAATTTAAACCTTCAACACTAGCGCGATTTCTCTCAGGAAAAATCTGCAAAACTTTTCCGATTTTTCCCTTATCTTTACCAGCTAATATTTTTACTTTATCCCCTTTTTTTATAGTCATATAAAAATTAATAATTTATAATACATCAGGAGCTAATGAAGCAATTTTAGTAAATCCTGCTAATTTAACTTCCCTAGCTATTGGACCAAAAATTCTTGAACCCTTAAATTCTTTTTTTTCTTTATCAATAATAACACAAGCATTCTCATCAAAACGCAAGCAAACACCATCTGATCGCCTAATCTCTTTTTTAGTTCTAACTATTACTGCTCTAACCACATCACCTTTTTTAATAACAGCTCGTGGTGTTGCCTTTTTAACTGCTGCCGTAATAATTTCACCAACTCTTGCATAGCGTTTTTTATAACCACCTAAAACCCGAATACACATAACCTTTTTGGCTCCGGTATTATCTGCTACATTTAATATTGTTTGTACTTGTATCATAAATTAATCTAAATATTTTTAAATTTTTTTATACCCTTTTAACTAACTAAAACTTTCCATTTTTTATCCTTACTTATTGGTCTTGTCTCAACAAAAGATACTTTATCACCTTCTTTGTACTGATTCTTCTCATCATGAACTTTATATTTTTTACTTACTGTATATCTTTTTTTATATCTAGGGTGAATTTTAACACGACTAACTAATACAACAATAGTTTTATCCATTTTATCGCTAACAACTACTCCGTTAAAAACTCTTTTTATAACTTTTTTTTCACTATCCATATTATTAATAAATATTATTTAACAATCTTGTCTTTATTAATTAAAGTAAAAACTTGAGCAATTAATTTTCTAACTTGTCTAATCTCTCTTACATTTTTTAATTGCTTGTTGCCATCCTTGAAACGTAAATCTCTCAATTTTTCTCGAGATTCACTTAATAATTTATGCAATTCTTTAGTTGTTTTTGTAATTATTTCTTTAAATTCCATATAAATAATTTAATCTTTTTTAATAAATCTACATTTTACTGGTAATTTATGGGATGCAAAAATCAAAGCTTCTTTAGCTTGCTCTTCGCTAATACCATCCATCTCAAACATTATCATACCTGGTTTAACAATAGCAACATAATGGTCAACTGTTCCCTTTCCTTTGCCCATAGGAATTTCACCACCTTTAACAGTAACTGATTTATCTGGAAAAATTCTAATCCATATTTTACCACCACGCTTTACATATCTAGTAATAACTCGTCTAGCAGCTTCAATTTGTCTAGAATTTATCCAACAAGATTCCAAAGTTTTTAAACCATAGCTACCAAAACTCAAGTCAACACAACGACAAGCTTTACCACCTCTTCCTAATTTATGCTGTTTTCTATGTTTTGTTTTTTTAGGCATTAACATATGGACTTGATTAAATTTCTAATTTAAAATTCAAAATTACCTATTTTCTTTTCCTACAATCTCTCCTTTACCAATTTCTTCTTTTTTAAAAACATCTCCTTTATATATCCACATTTTTATACCAATAGCTCCGTAAGTAGTAGCTGCTGCACCACGGGCATAATCAATATCAGCTCGCAATGTATGTAATGGTACTTTGCCAGAAGTCAACATTTCCGTTCTAGCAATTTCAGCGCCATTAAGTCTGCCACCAATCATTACTTTAACGCCCAAAGCGCCTGCTCTTTCAACACGATTAATAGCTTGTTTCATTACTCTACGAAAAGGCATTCTTTTTTCTATTTCCATCGCCATTGATTGAACAATAATTTGCGCGCTTAAATTAGGTCTATCAGCTTCAATAATATTTAAATTAATATTAGATAATCTTATTCCACTAGGTTTTGATAAAAATTTAACATGAATTTTTTTCTTCAGATCTTCAGCCCCAGCGCCACCACGACCAATTACTAACCCAGGTTTAGCAGTAAAAACATTAATATTTATTTTTTGGCCACTTCTCTCAATTTCTACTCTATCAACTCCTGCCTCACGCAACTCTTTAATAAAATATTTTCTAATAGCTACATCCTGCTGAAAATTCTTAATAAATTTTGGACCAGAAGCAAACCACTTAGACGGCCAAGTTCTAGTAATATTTAGTCTAATAACTTTTGGATTAATTTTATGTCCCATAGAAATTTAATTATCAATTATTAATTATTAATTATTAATTAAAAATACTATTTATTAATTCGTAATTGATAATTGATTAATTGTTATAGCTATCCACTTTTTCTTCTAAACATTTTATTAATAAATCCTTTTGAACTGCCTCCTTCAATTTTAGAATGTCCTACTCTGCCTTCTCTTCTTACATCAGAAATAACTTTCCCTTTTTCTTCTAATAAATTTTTATCATCTACTTCTAATTTACCGAAATCTTTTCCTTTTTCTTCTTTTATCTTTATTTTATTATCAATAGCTGGCTGACTTCCTAATTTAACTGGAGCTTCAATTACCTGCTGTTTAGTTTTAGTTTTACCGCTAGGCTTAATTTCATCTAAAATTAAATTAATATGACAACTTTTTTTACGAATCGGTGTGGCTCTACCATGCGCTCTAGGCAACCAACGATGTAAAGTCTGCGCTTCATCAACAGTAATAGTTTTTATATATAAATTATCAGAATCTAACTCAAAATTATGTTGAGCATTCGCAATAGCTGACTTTAATAATTTAACTACAGGCTCAACTGCCTTCTTATTTAGAAATCTTAACACATCCAATGCTCGCACAACAGTCAATCCGCGAACAGTATCAATAACTAGACGGACTTTTCTAGGCGACATTCTTATACGTTTTGCTTTTGCAATAATTTCCATATTTAAAATTTATATATTATTTTTTACCTCCAACTTGATCTTTATTTTGAGTTTTAGCCATCTTACCGCCATGAACAATAAACTTTCTAGTAGGCGCAAATTCTCCCAATTTATGTCCAACCATATTTTCAACTACAAAAACAGGTGTATGTTGACGACCATTATGAACTCCAATAGTAAAACCTACCATCTCAGGAGTAATTGTGCAAGATCTATCCCAAACCTTAATAATTGTCTTGTCTCCTGATTTTAATTTTTTAATTTTTTCCAAAATCCTTAAATTAATATAAGGACCTTTTTTTAAACTTCTTGACATATTTTTTTAAAATTATTTGGAATATTACAGATATTTAGAATCTTAATCTAAAACTATTATTTCTTTCTTCTTTTAATTATTAATTTGCTTGAATATTTTTTCTTCTTTCTTGTCTTAACTCCTAGCGCAAATTTTCCCCAAGGAGTTTTAGGATGCTTTAATCCTATCGGCTGATTTCCTTCACCACCACCATGTGGGTGATCAACTGGATTCATCGCTGTTCCACGAACAGTCGGTCTAATGCCCATATGTCTTTTACGTCCAGCTTTTCCAATTCTAATATGTCTTTTATCTGGATTACTTACTCTACCAACAGTACAAAGGCAATCTTTTTTTACTAATCGTATTTCACCTGATGGTAATTTAATCTGAGCAAAATCACCTTCTATTCCCATAACATATACTACATTACCAGCTCCTCTTGCTATTTTAGCTCCTTGACCAGGTTCCATTTCAATATTATGTACTTCAACACCTGCTGGAATATTTTTTAACATCATTGCATTTCCAACTTTTATTTCTATAACATCTTTTGAACTCATAACAGTTGATCCAACAATTAAACCTACTGGAGCAATAATATATTTTTTAGTTCCATCTTGATAACACAACAAAGCAAGTTTAGCTCCACGATTAGGGTCATATTCAATAGCAGTTACCTTTGCTGAAATATCAAATTTATTTCTCTTAAAATCAACTAAACGAATATATCTTTTAGCTCCGCCACCTCGATGTCTAATAGTAATTTTTCCTTGATTATTTCTTCCGCTATTTTGTTTGCGAATAACTATCAAACTCTTTTCAGGCTCTGTTTTAGTAACATCAGCAAAATCATCAAAACTAGCTCCGCGTCTTCCTGGTGTTGTTGGTTTTACAAATTTTATTCCCATAGAATTATTCTATAAAGTCGAGAGTCTATAAAAGTAAATTAATTATATTAATAACTTTTAACTAATTTACACTCTTTCGTAAATTTTAATTATTTCACCTTTTTCCAAAGTTACTATTGCTTTTTTCCAGTCCTTTCTTTTTCCTGATACCTTGCCAGATCTAGTTGCTTTTCCTATCATCTTAATTATATTAACTTTAGCAGGCTTTACTCCATAAATCTGATAAATCGCTTTTGCTACTTCTACTTTATTTGTATTATTAGCAACAACAAAAACATATTTATTATAAATTCCTAAATTAGTAACTTTTTCAGTAACTAAAGGTTTTTGCAATACATTATAAGCCTGCGCATATTTAAAAACTTTCTTATCTAATATTTTTTTCTGCTTATTATCACCAGTATCAGTTGAATCATATAATTCCTTCATGCTTTTTTCTTCTTTTTCGCCTTTTTCCTTTTTAACCTTATCTTTATTTTCTGTAACAACTTTACTTGTTTTTGTAGTAGCTGTATTTTTTTTATCAAATAAACTCATATATTTAATATTTCTCTACTAATTTTTTAATAGCTTCTTGAGTTGACACCAAATGCTTATATTTTAACAAGTCAACTAAATTAATATTATCTAAATTAATTAATTTTGCTCCAACTAAATTTTTTGCTGAATATTTTAATTTCTCATCTTTTTCACTAATAATAACCAATATACTTCTTGCAACCTTACTCTTTCTTTTTACCTTAGTTTTAGGTTTTAATTCACTATTATTTTCAATTAAAACTTGTTCTATTTCTGGTAAAACTTTTTTCTCTGATACAAAAATCTTTGTTTCTAAATTACTTAATATTTGATTAAAAACTTTAGTTTTATATTCGCTTGCTTCTAATTTATCTAAAATAATCAATTTAACATTAGCAACCTTGTCGCTCAAGGCCATAAAAATTGCTTTTTGTTTCATCTTTTTATTAATATCCTTTTTAAAATTTCTTTCATTTGTTGGACCAAAAGTAACTCCACCACCTTTCCATATTGGCGATCTGCTTGAACCATGTCTAGCTCTGCCAGTACCTTTTTGTTTCCAAGGTTTTTTACCACCACCACGAACTTCACCTCTACCTTTAGTGTGCGCTATTACTTTTCTAGCATTAGCCATTTGAGCAACAACTGCCTGATGGATTAATGCCTGATTAGTTTTAACATTAAAAATCTTATCAGCTAAGTCAACTGCTCCGACTAATTCTGCTTCTTGATTGTATACTTTATAGTTAATCATATATGAATGGAATATTGAAAATATTTAAGACTTTTAGGGTTTTTAAAATAGAATTTTAATTTTTAATTTTAAAGAAATTGCTTTTTTTCTTTCTTATGGCTCTATCTTTTCCTTAACTACTTCAGCTTCTGTTACTTCTACTTCTGGAATTACTTCTTCTGGTATTATTTCAACTGCATCTATTACTTTCACGTCCTCAATTATCTGAGGTTCTGCTATTTTTAATTCACCAGCGCAACTAATCAAAACTAAACCGTTTCTACCACCAGGAATAGCGCCTTTAATTAATAAAATATTATTATCTTTATCAATATCTACAATTTTTAAATTTTGTGTTGTTGTTTTTCCGCCTCCCATTCTACCTGCCATCTTTTTACCCTTAAAAACATGTTGAGGTCCACCAGCGCCAATAGAACCAGGCATACGCAATTGATCTTTGTTACCATGTGTTGCATCTTGACCAGAAAAACCATGTCGTCTTACTACTCCCTGAAATCCCTTGCCCTTAGAATTTGCTACTACTTTAATTATGTCGCCAGCAACAAAAGTACTTACATCAATTTTATCACCAACTTTTAAACTACCGACATCACTTCTAAACTCTCTTAAATGTCTAGCTTTCACATTTGCTTTTTTTAAATGACCTAATTGTGGTTTTTTCATTCTTTTTTCTTTTTGTTCGCCATAACTAATCTGAACAGCTTCATAGCCGTCATTCTTTTTATTCTTCAACTGGACTACTGTACATGGACCAGCCTGAATCTTTGTTACAGCAACGACTTGATCGTTCTGCCAAACCTGTGTCATTTCAACTTTTTTTCCTATAATAAATTTCATATTACACACTTGTTAAATACACGAATTATGGATATTAGCTTTTGCGGGTTTTAGATATCTATAATCTGTGCATTTGATTTATTTTAAAAATGTAAAAAAACTGGTTATTCAATAAACCAGCCTAAATTATAAATATAACTTAAATAATTTTGCTGTTGTTTTATTAAATATTACCTCTTAAAAATATTAGATCTCATTCAAGCACTTTCCAGCTTACTTAGGAGTTACTTAAATAATCATTAATATTAAACAAATTAATACAAATTAAAGCGAATTATTATTAAATTATTTATAAAATTAATATTAATTCGTATTAATTCATTTTAATTCGCAATAAAATTTGCAATTACATTTTAATCTCCACATCTACTCCTGCTGGCAAATTCAAACTAGTTAAAGCTTCAACTGTTTTAGCTGTTGGTTCAATAATATCAAGTAGTCTTTTGTGGATTCTCATTTCATACTGATCGCGCGCATCCTTATGAACAAAAGTTGAACTGTTAACAGTATATTTTTTCTTTTGTATTGGTAAAGGAATCGGTCCATAAATTTGAGCTCCACTTCTTAACGCAGTATCAACTATAATTTTAGTAGACTGGTCAATAATTTTATGGTCAAAGGCCTTGATTTTAATTCTTATCCTTTGTTTTTCCTCACTAGCATCCTTAACTTTTACGTCTTTGCTTTCTTTTTTCTCTTTAGTATCGGTCATGTTTCTTTAAATTTAAATTATAAAATATTATTTAATTTTTATAATACTTTTGTATTTAGATATATTAGCTATGTTTTTATTTTTTGTCAAATATACTTTTTACTTATCGTATAAAATTTCAGAAGAATAATGCTCTAACCGCATATAATAAACATTACAATTTCTCCCCAGTTTAAAAGCTGGAGAGAAACAAAATATCTACTTTATGATTTTTGTAACAACGCCTGCGCCAACAGTTCTACCGCCTTCTCGAATAGCAAATCGCTGCTTTTCTTCTAATGCAATCGGCGCAATTAATTTGACCTTTAAACTAATAGTATCTCCTGGCATAACCATTTCTGTTCCTTCTGCTAATTCCACTTCTCCTGTAACATCAGTTGTTCTAATATAAAATTGTGGTTTATAGCCCTTAAAAAATGGTTTATGTCGTCCACCTTCTTCTTTTGTTAAAACATAAATTTCACCTTCAAATTCTGTATGAGGATGAACAGTTCCTGTTTTAGCCAAAACCTGACCTCTCTCTACATCATCTTTTTTAGTACCACGCAATAAAACTCCTGCGTTGTCGCCAGCTCGTCCTTCATCTAAAGATTTATTAAACATTTCAATGCCAGTAACAGTAGTTTTTTGTGTATCCTTTATACCAATAATTTCAACTTCTTCTCCGACTTTAATAATACCTCTTTCAATTTTACCAGTAACCACAGTTCCTCTTCCTTCAATAGAAAAAATATCTTCAATAGGCATTAAAAATGGCTTATCAACTTCACGCTTTGGTTCAGGAATATATTCATCTAATGCTTTTATTAAATCTAAAATTGGTTGAGCATCTTCACCGTCAGGATTATTCAAAGCTTTCAAAGCTGAACCTCGAATAATTGGAGTAACATCACCAGGAAAATCATACTTCTTTAATAAATCTCTAATTTCCTCTTCAACTAAATCAATTAATTCGGCATCTTCAACCATATCACATTTATTTAAGAAAACAACAATATAAGGTACGCCAACTTGTCTTGCTAAAAGAATATGTTCTCTAGTTTGAGGCATTGGACCATCAGTGGCAGCTACAACTAAAACAGCTCCATCCATTTGAGCAGCTCCAGTGATCATATTTTTAACATAATCAGCATGTCCTGGACAATCAACGTGAGCATAATGACGTTTTTCAGATTCATATTCAACGTGACAAGTAGCAATAGTAATACCACGCTCTTTTTCTTCTGGAGCAGCATCAATCTGATTAATATCCTTTTTAGATGCACTAAACCCCTTTGTTGATGATACTTTGAGTAGCGCTGCAGTTAAAGTTGTTTTACCATGATCAACGTGACCAATTGTTCCTACATTAACATGTACTTTTACACGTTCAAATTTTTCTGCCATATATGTTTTTTTAAAAATTATTAATTAAAAATTTAATTATTATTAATTCAATTATATTTCAATTTTAAAATGTAACTTCTTCTAAATACTGTCGGTCCTCTTCTATTACATCTTCAGCATTTTTTTTTCTTGCGCTAGGAATAGACCAACTTTTTTCTGTTTTTTTATTTAATTGATCATCTGCCGCCCAATCAAAATCTTCCTTTTTCTCTTCAATTTCAGATTCATTTTTCCAAATTGCGATATCACAATTGACTTTATCAAGTAACTCATCTTCTGTCAAATTTTTAATTTCACTCATCTTTAAAACTAAATTTTCATAATCTTCTAGTGGCAAAACTACACAGGCTTCTTCTGCTTTTGCGCTATCAAAAATTATTAATTTATCACCAGTTTTTTTAGATAAATTTATTGCTCTTTGTAATTGATCTTGCATAAAAATATAATTAATAAATATTTTTTATTATGGGTCTGTCGCCGAATACTCTTTCGAGTAGAAAATTTCAAATTTTTAGG
>JBBTVV010000115.1:0-6368 GCA_038063135.1 Patescibacteria group bacterium | reverse complement strand
AATTTACAAAAATTTGGAATTTTATACCGAATACGGTATTCGGCGACAGACCCATAAGAATTTTTTAGCGAGCGGGCAAAAATTGGAGGGGTTTAAGGGGAGGAAAATTTTTACCCGTAGATAGTCAGCAAAATTGCGAAGCAATTTTGCGTCAGCCAGTGTCTGGATTTTGCTCAAAGAAAGTTTTAACATCGTCCAACAGACACCACCATATTGAATTAACCGCCTCGTTCGGGGCGGCTAATTCAATATGGTGGACGCGAGAGGATTCGAACCTCTGACCTCTACAATGTCAATGTAGCGCTCTAACCAACTGAGCTACGCGTCCAAAATTAATTTTTTACCATAAAGGGTCTGTCACCGAATACGGTATTCGGCGACAGACCCCTTTAAAGAGGTTTCTATAAACCATCATTCCTAAATACAAACTCATAGTAACAAAAGTCAAGTTTTTTATCAAACAATTTAAAAATAAAAAATTAGAAAAAGTACAGGTCAACCTTTATTAGGGTCTGTCGCCGAATACTCTTTTGACAGACCCTTTAGTTTGCGCTGGAAAAAAGTTCGCGCAAATGCTAGAATAACACCACTAAACTACATTTTCTAAATCAATATTTTTTTAAACATATTTTTTTCTTGCTAAAATTAAATATTAATAATATAATTACAAAAGAATCTTTAACAAATAAATCATAAAATCTTTTATGGCAAATATTTTTAAAAAATTAGCAGGATTATCTGATGATAAAAAGAATGATGATATTAATGATGACGAAAACGTTAATTATTTTCCAAAAAAAATAATTAACAATATTCAAGAAGATGAACGAAGAGAAGAATGGCTTAACAATGATTACGAAGAAGGTCAATTATCTATTGATGTTTTTCAAACCTCTGATAAACTCGTAGTAAAATCAACTATCGCGGGAGTAAAACCTAGCGACATAGACATTTCAATTAATAACGATATGTTAACCATTAGAGGTAAACGTGAAGTTAATACAGAAGTAGAAGAAAAAGATTTTCTTCTTAAAGAATGCTATTGTGGATCTTTTTCTCGTTCTATAATTTTACCAGTTGAAGTTAAGGCAGATAAAATTGAAGCTTCTTTAGAAAATGGCATACTAACTATCACTTTGCCTAAAGTAAAAACCGCTAAACAAATTTTTATTACAGTTAAAGAAAAATAAAATTATTATATGCTGATAAAAATGACAATAGATCGTTTTGAAAACGATAAAGCTATTTTAAAAACAACTGATAATGCTACTGTTATTTGGCCAAAAAATAAATTACCAAATCAAGCTCATGAAGGAATGACATTAGCTTTTGAAATTGAAGAAGAAAAAACAATGGAAATTGAAAACAGAAAATTAGCGAAAGATATTCTAAACGAAATTCTCAATACTAATCAATAATTATGCTTATTGAGCTTACTAAAGATCAGATAAACTATCAAAAAATATGGTTGCTCAAATTAGCAATCATATTTTTTATTTTAACAATCTTTGTTGTCTGTGGTTTTTTATTATTTGAAAAAAAATATCAATATAAAATTTATCCGGGAGTTTGGTTAAACAATTATGATTTAAGCAATAAAACAATTAATGAAGCTAGACAATTAATTGATCAACAAATTAATGAGATAAATCAAAAAGGAATAAATTTTACATATCAAAATAATGAGGGCTCTGCGCTGTCAACAATTAAAAACAAAGATATATTACAATATATCAATTTCGATATTAACCAAGCAGTAAATCAAGCAATCGATTTTGGCAGAGATAATAATTTTTTTATTAATTTTAAAAATAAAATTTCTGCCATACTATTTAAGAAAAAAATTATTTTAACTGTAAATATTAATCAAATAGAAATAAAAAAAATTCTTCACGAAAATTTTTTGCGGTTTGAACAACCAGCTCAAAACGCCACTCTCATTATTAATCAAAATAATTCATCAAATAATATTCAATTTCAAATAGCTCAAGAAAAATTAGGTAAAATTATTGATTACCAAAAAAGTATAGATGAATTAACAAGCGAATTAAGTCAACTTAAATTTCAACCAATTAAATTACAAACAAAAACGCAATATCCAATAATTTTTGCCAAAGATTGTTTAAATGCAGAATCTCAAGCTAATTCTATTTTAACTTTAGCTCCAATATTACTTGAATACAACAAATTAAATTGGACTATTAATAAGGGCCAACTAGCTGATTGGCTCTTATTAGAAACTAATCCTGACAAAACTAATCCTGAAAAAATTATTACAAGTTTAGACCCAGAAAAAACCAAAGAGTTTTTAATTAATAAAATTGCTGTTAAAATTGATCAAGCTCCACTAAACGCAAAATTTCAAATTCAAAATAATAAAGTTATTGAATTTCAAACAAATCACGATGGCGTAAAACTTAACATAGAAACCACTTATAATAATCTAAAAGATTACATAAATAATAAAAATGAAAAAGTCGATTTGACTGTAGAAGAACAATTAAGCGACATCAGCACAGACAATATTAATAATCTTGGCATTAAAGAAATTATTGGAACTGGCGAATCTAGCTTTGCTGGATCTCCAACTAATCGTCGTTATAATATTAAAACTGGCACCAATGCGGTTAATGGTTTATTAATAAAACCAAACGAAGAATTTTCTTTAGTAAAAGCATTAGGAAAAATTGACAAAACAACAGGCTATCTACCTGAGCTAGTTATTAAAGAGAATAAAACTATTCCAGAATATGGCGGTGGCTTATGTCAAGTTGGCACAACTATGTTCCGCGCCGCGCTTGCTAGCGGTTTACCAATCACCGCAAGAACTAGTCATTCTTATCGCGTTTTTTACTATGAGCCTGCTGGAACTGACGCTACTATTTATGATCCTTTGCCTGATTTAAAATTTATTAATGACACTGAGCATTATATTTTAATTCAAACACGAATTGAAAATGATAAATTGTTTTTTGATTTTTGGGGAACTAAAGACGGACGAATCACAACAAAAACTCAACCAACTATTTATAATATAATCGAACCAAAACCAACAAAGATTGTTGAGACTTTAGACTTACCTGTTGACAAAAAAAAATGCACTGAAAAAGCGCATAACGGAGCTGACGCATATTTTGATTACAAAGTAGTTTATCCAAACAATGAAATTAAAAATAAAAGATTTTCCTCTCATTATATTCCGTGGCAAGCAGTTTGCCTTCTCGGTGTAGAAAAACTTACAACAAAAAATAATATAACTACATCAACAACTCCTTAAAAAATAAAACGCGTAACATATAATGTAAAACAAAAAAATAAAACAAAAAATCTAATATCAAAAAAGTTATCCACTGTTTATCGTTCAAATAAAAAAAGATCATCTTAAACGGGCAGGCAAGAAAATTTACGAAAGGAAAAATTTAGTAAAATTACCGAACTTATCCTTCCAGTAAAATCCCCATGCTTGTCGTGCCTAACCCGTTTAAAACGACCTTCTTGTCGAAATAAGACTAACAGTATAGATTAGCATAGCTGATATATTATGTCAAGGGTTAAATTAACTTATTTAATATTAGCCCAAACATATAACATTTTATTTTATAAAATCCGTTTTTAAACCATTTTTTTATTTTAAAAATAATTTTAAAAATAAAAAAATAATTTTAAAAAAATAATAATTAATCAAAATATTTTTATCAAAAAAATATTTTTTTATTTTTTAATTTATAAAAAATATTTTAAAAAAAATCTTGTTTAATAAAAAATTTTCTGTTAAAATATAATTATAGAAAAAGAAAAAAATATTTTAAAAAAATTTTTTTGTAAAATTTATTAATTATTAATTAAATAATATTTTTTACAATAAACGGAAGGAGGTGATTTATTATGGCAAAAGCAAAAGTTGCTACAAAAAAAGTTGCTACAAAAAAAGTTGCTCCTAAGGGAAAAGGGAAAGGGAAAAAATAAATTTCTTAGAAAAAATATAGTAAAAATAAAAACAATCCAAACGTTATATTCGGATTGTTTTTATTTTTACCTTTATAGGGGTCTGTTGGGTCTGTCGCCGAATACCGTATTTGGTAGAAAATTTCAAATTTTTGTAAATTTTTTCAAAAACTTTTTCGCTAATATGACCATATTCCCTCAAAATTTTTTGAAAAAATTTCCTAAAAATTTGAAATTTTCTACTCGAAAGAGTATTCGGCGACAGACCCTTATAATCTTATAGATCCATACTGACCGTCAAAACCTGGTTCAATTATTAGACGTCCTTGTCTTACTTTTTTTATTCCTTCAGCTATCACTGGTTTAGTTATATTTTTTAAATCTTTATCACTGAGATTAAGCAAAATATTTAATTCAGTACCTCCTTGTTTTATTAAATTATTATATTCTAATTGTACTTTTTTAGAACTGCGCGACTTTACGCCTAAAACTGATGCGATAATTTTATCTAGCTCAACTAATTTTTTAAAATCAGCAGAATGCAATGACCTAGATCCTTCTGAACGATTAGCCAATTCTTCAACTCTATTCATTACTCCAATAACTACAGGCTTATGACAAACAGGACAAAGCCCTTTATGTTTTTTAGTTTCAGTCGGAGTAAATCGAATCTTGCAAAGCCGATGACCATCAAGATGATACAATCCTTCTTCAGGATAAAATTCTATAGTAAATTTTATGCCAGACTTTTTATTACTCTCGGAATAAATTTTTTTATTTTTTATAATATTATATATCTCATCATAAGTAATCTTTTCCATTTCAAAAACATTCGCCTCTCTTCCTATATTAGATAACGAATGCGCATCAGAATTAGACAAAATAGTTAAATTATCAAGACAAGACAAACGCCAATTCATAGCAGGATCGCTAGACAAACCTGTTTCAATGGCAAAAATATTTTTAGTATATTCATGAAAGCATTCTTCCATTTTATCAAAACCAGACTTAGACCCAAAAACAGCAAACCATGGAGTCCAAATATGCGCTGGATAAATTAAAAATTTTTTATCGATACCTAAGCACAATTTCATTAAAGCTGGAGCGCTCATTCCTAAAATCGGCCTACCATCAGAACGAATATTATAATATTTATCTAAATAATTATTTAACTCTTCTGCTATTTTTATATTAGGCGCATGAATTACCAAATGGATACGACGCACTTTTCCTCCGTCTTTATAAATTAACGCTACTTCAGATGATAAAATAAATTTAATTTTATCATCTTTAGCTTTTTTTAATTTATACAGCCCTGAACCAATTTTAGTCTCAACTAATTTATTTTTAATATCTTTAAACCATACTGGATAAGTAAAATCTCCTGTCGCAACAATATCAATTCCTTTTATTCGACAAGTAGCATCAATATTTTCCAAAGTTAATAATGGCGAACAAGCGCGAGAATATTTTGAATGAATATGTAAGTCCAAAATTTGTTGCATATGTTAATGGTCTGTCGCCGAACACCGTATTCGGTATAAAATTCCAAATTTTTGTAAATTTTCTACTCAAAAGAGTATTCGGCGACAGACCCGTTAAATTAAAGTTTCAGCGACCTTTAATTCTTCTTTACTATTAACTCCCATTGCTTCTTCAGCGTCAATTGGGAATGATCCAATATTTAATCCTTGTTTAAAAGCAGCTTTTATTAAATCAGTTAAATAATATTCGCATTGAGCATTGCTATTGTTGAGCTTTTTAATATTCTGCCAAAGCCAATCTGTTGCAAAACAATAAATAGCAGGATTAACCTCACGAATTTTTTTTATTTTTTCTTCAGCATCTTTAAATTCTACAATTTCTTTTATACGTCCAAAATTTCTCAACACTCTACCCCAACAATAAAAATTTTTACGCCAACCCTTAAAATCTTTCACGCCAGTAGTCATCATTGTTATAGCTCCACTATGACTATGAGCAATTCTTTTTATAGTCGCTGATTTAAAAAACGGATGGTCACCATAAAGACATAAAACATAATCAACATTTTTACCAATCACCTGTTTAGCGCATAATAAAGCATCTCCTGTACCCAATTGTTCTTTTTGAATAGCATATTCACAATTATACTTTTTTAAAGCATTGCTAATTAGTTCTTTATTATCAGGTGAAACAACAATAACAGGATGCAAATCAACTCTAGACTCCACGCATGCCTTAACTAAATACTCTATCATTGGTTTATTTTTTAAACGAACTAATACTTTAGGCAATTCCGATTTCATCCGTTTCCCCTTGCCCGCTGCTAAAATTACAATTTTTATCATAATTATTTTAATTTATTTTAATTTATTTTAATTTATTTTATCATAATTTCCAAAAATAAAAAAATCCTTTGCAAAAAGCAAAAGAAAAATCAA
>JBBTVV010000114.1:0-1057 GCA_038063135.1 Patescibacteria group bacterium | reverse complement strand
ATCTTGCCAAACTATTTTATCTCCATAAATAGCAGGGGAATATTGATCACTTAAATTAGCTGTGATTCGGCTTTCTGTGTTAGCAGAAAGATTATACATATAAATATCAGCGTTGCCTTTTCTATAATCTTCCCAAACTATTTTATCTCCATAGATCGCTGGACTATATTGACTGCTTAAACTATAAGTAATCTGAATTTCTGGACCGAGACAAAAGCCATTTTGACAGTCTACTCCTCCTCCAGCTTGCGCTTCAGGAATATTTCCAAAAATAAAAAAATTTGGCATCAACAATGCAACCAATAAAAAAACTGCTACACTCTTTTTGAAAGTTTTAAGATTAAAAAATTTCATAATTTTTTGTATTTTAAAATAAAATAAAAAATAAGATTTATAAATCTTATATAAAAATAAATATAATAAATAAGGATTTGAACTTTTATAATTTTTTCAATGCATTTTTAGCGGCTTTTATATTAGGATTAACATTTAAAACTTTTTGATAATATTCTTTTGCTTTTTTAAAATTTTTTTGTTGTTCATAAATTTTTCCTTGGTTAAAAAAACATTCTGTTTGTTTAGGATTGATTAAAGCACATTTTTTAAATTCTGTCAAGGCTTGTTCAAATTTTTCTTGTTGCGCGTAAATTATTCCTAAATTCAAATGTGTTTCAACTGAGTTAGGAAAAATTTTTAATGAATCATTAAATGATTGTTCTGTTTTTTGAAAAACTAAATTTTTATTTTTAGCAAATGATGCCATTTCTAAATAAGTATTTCCTAAAATAAAATAGGGACGATAATTATGTGGTTGTAATTTTATTATTTTTTCAAGCGTTTCTATTGATTTATCAAAATTATTATAATTATGTGTTTTAATCCCTTTTTGAAAATAAAAATCGCTTAACACTAAATAATAATCCATTGGTCTTTTATTCTTTTGTATTGCTTTTTCTATATTTTCTATTATCAAATTAGCATTATTATTTTTTAGTGCTTTTTTAAAATAAAAATCCGCAGAAATAATTTTATAAGAAAAAATTATAACGATTAGCAT
>JBBTVV010000113.1:0-1685 GCA_038063135.1 Patescibacteria group bacterium | reverse complement strand
TACAAAAATTTGGAATTTTATACCGAATACGGTATTCGGCGACAGACCCTTTATTCCTTATTTTTTACTCCTGATTGACTAGCGTCTGCGTCAGTGCCTAAAACTAAAATAAAATCAGGTTGAATTGGGTGTTGTTTTTCAGTAAGTTCTTGCGCTAAATCATTTTGAAGCCATTGAGGTAGACTCAAAGAAACATTAGCATTTGTTTTATTTTTTAAGACAGTAAGTGATTCAATTTTTTTGCCGTAAGTTAAGTCATAAATAACCGATTTTTGGAAATTTTGTTGGCTTGAATTGCTTACGCGAACGATATCAAAACCGTACTTTTCTAAATCCATAGATACTTTATTAGCTAATCCATTTATCCATGTGCCATTACGCACTTCAATGCTAGCTTTTTCTATACTGACTTTTGTTTTATCTTCAGTGGGAGTATCAGAAAAGATATTATTTATTAAATATTGAATTTCTGAAAAATCGCCTCCACGTGGTAGCAAAATATAAGCGCCATCTTCAGATGTGGTGTTTGTTAATAATCCGCTAAGACCATTATCTAAGACTTTAGTAATTATTTGTTCTTCTTTTATATCTTTAAAAGTGTTCCATAATTGTAGCATTTCCCAAATTTTTAGATTAGTGTCTAAATTATTTTGCATCTGGTTTATTAGACCACCTACTTTCATTGGATTTAGCAAAGTGTCAAATGAACTGATTTTGTCTTTAGCTGCTTTGAGTATTTTTTGTTGGCGACGAGCGCGAGCAAAATCAGATCCTTCTATACCAAAAGCATGGCGTGAACGGGCATATTTTAGAGCTAATGAGCCATCCATTTCTTGCCAACCTTGGTCAAGATGTAAATGTTGATAACGTTCTTCCCAAGGAGCGGATTCATTGCCTATAATTGGATATCTATAATCATCAAAAGTATTATCAACATAAACATTAATACCACCTAACTCGTCAATTATTTTTTCAAAACCTGTAAAATCAACTCTTATATAATAATCAATAGGAGTATTTAAAATATCACTGACAGCTTGACTAACTGCTAAGCCACCACTATCTTTTTCTTTAGCTTCAGCAAGCGCGTTAATGCTATTTATTTTTCTCCAACCTATATTTTCTATTAATATTGCCATATCGCGTGGAATAGAAATAAAAGCTACTTTTTTTGTGGAAGGTTCAAAGCTGGCAAGTATAATAGTATCAGTTAAATAGGCGCCATTATGATTTTTACCTCCCATTCCTAAAAATAAAATATTAATTCTTCCACGATCATCTCCTTTAAGTTTATTTGTAGCGCTTTCAGCTAATTGTTTAATATTATTGAATATTGGTAGATTATTTATCCATGCGGATGATATTAGAGACTGATTTGCATGATTAGTTTTTAAGAAAAAACAAAAACCAGTCGATAAAAAGAAAATAAGAATATAAAAAAATATTTTATTTTTTTTTGATTTCAGTTGGTTTGTTGGATATTTTTTTGTTAAAGAATCGGAATGTTCGTTTATTTCTGATTGTTGTTCAATGTCAAGCAAGTTAATTTTTCTATTCATAATATAATGTAAATTTGTTAATAAAGCACGAATATTGCTGATAATGTTAGATTAGAATTCGTTGCTAAATACTATGGGTCTGTCGCCAAATACTCTTTCGAGTAGAAAATTTCAAATTTTTAGGAA
>JBBTVV010000112.1:0-1079 GCA_038063135.1 Patescibacteria group bacterium | reverse complement strand
AATTTTATACCGAATACGGTATTCGGCGACAGACCCTTAATTAAATTGTTTTTTTTGTTGAGTAAAAAGTTAGTTACAAGAATTTCCTTTCGTAGGCGTCCCCTTTATGCATACTGGGAGCCATTTGTCTTTTATTTTTCCACAACATAATCCAGCGCAACAAGTAGAATTAATGCAGCCTTGTCCTTCTTTTTTATTACATTTTTCGCATCGGTTTTTTCCATTTATTATGGCAACACAGACTGCAGGATTAAGATAACTATTAGAGCAATTAGTTCCAGCTTTAACGCTATCTCTAGTACAATATTGCGGGCAGTCAATAACAAATTTACACAGTCCTTGATAAGAGTTCGCGCAGTTTGTTTTAAGTACGTCGTCTACACATGTTTTTGACTTTTTATAAAAACAACAGCCACTCATTGAGGCCTCTACAGCCTCTATTGTAGCTTTAAATTCTGCTGAACTCACATGTTCTGCAATCATCTCTTTCTCTAGCTCTTTAACACCTGCGTCTGCGTTTATGGTTAATTTTATATTTGCTATATCTGTTATTTTAAGTGGTTTAAATTCAACTAACGCTGGATTGACTGTTGCTAAAATTAAATAAGAACAAAGAGCTAATATTAGACCTGTTAGACTGGCGGTAATCCATGCTTTTGCTTCGGTAATTTGAGAAGCATTGCCACCTGCTGTTAGCCAAATTACGCCAGCAATCATTAAAATTACAGCAGCCAAAATTCCAACAATTCCAATAGCATATTTATAAATTATTTTAATATAGTTGCCAATAGAATTTCCGTTAATTGTTTGTTCGCCACGGAATTCTGTTCCTATATCAACTTGAGGTGTAAAATTAGCCGCTTGACTGGCAGCAGGCGCCATTAATAAAAAAAATATACAGATTATTTGTAAAATAAATACTGTTATAAAAAAGATTGTTAGGATTTTTGGAAAAGACTTTGTCATAATTTTATTGGGTTTGTCGCCAAATACTCTTTCGAGTAGAAAATTTTAAATTTTTAGGAAATTTTTTTAAAAAGTTTTGAGGGAATATGGTTATATTAGCGAAAAAGTTTTTA
>JBBTVV010000111.1:0-1544 GCA_038063135.1 Patescibacteria group bacterium | reverse complement strand
TATAACCATATTCCCTCAAAACTTTTTAAAAAAATTTCCTAAAAATTTGAAATTTCCTACTCAAAAGAGTATTCGGCGGCAGACCCGTTATATAATATATAGCAGCACATAGCACAAAAAAAAGACTTTAGTCTACGATAGAGTGGACTAAAGTCTTTTTTTGCAAGAAGTATTTAGGATAGTTTCTAAAATACTTTAGTCCACACTACTGTGGACTAAAGTATTTGATTAAAACATGGATAAATAAAAAAAACTGTGGATAAGTAGCGGACTTTAGTCCATAGTAACGTGGACTAAAGTCTAAAATTTTAAAAAAAATTATCTTTTTATATTAAATAAATTTCTAATATTAGCAAAGCTTTAATTTTTTTAGATAAAAGGTGTAAATGTATTTGAACCTTAATCTTTTATATGCTATAGTATATATAGAACTTTAAAAATGTAAATTTGAAAAAAAGCATAAGAAAGAATTTTTCTAACAATTTTTAATAATATAGTTTTTGGAGAAATTCTCTCGTTTTCTACTTACGAAAATGACTAGATCTGCATAGTCTATTAAAAAAAATAAAAAAAGGTGAATTCGATAAAAAATCGTAATTTACCAATCGCAGGTAGAAGACTGCTTTTTAAAAGCAGAACAAAAAGCTCAAACTCTGAATGGTAGGGATTTTTTCTTACTTATTCCTAAAGATGTAGTAAGGAAAAAACATTTAGAGATGGGGCTCAGAATAAGGGTCCTTTTAATAATAAAAAATTGGCCCATCTGGGCCTCTTTTTAATTTCTTAAATTCTGGATCTGTCGCCAGATACCGTATTCGGTATAAAATTCCAAATTTTTGTAAATTTTGTTAAAAACTTTTTCGCTAATATAACCATATTCCCTCAAAACTTTTTAAAAAAATTTCCTAAAAATTTGAAATTTCCTACTCAAAAGAGTATTCGGCGGCAGACTCGGTAAAGATAAAAAGAAAAGATTAGGAACAAATGTTGAACGATTTAGCGGTTATGGAATGATTGATAAAATTGATTTTGTAACAGCTGAAAATGTTCGAGAAATTTTTATTAAAAGATTTAAAAAGATTCCGAAAAATAAAAAGCATACTTTTACCTATGACAATGGAAGCGAGCTTGGAAAAGAAGATGCTCATTTAGAAAAAAAGTTGGGCATGGAAGTTTACCGAGCTTACCCTTACCACTCTTGGGAAAGAGGGACTAATGAAAACTTTAATGGATTAGTTAGAGATTTCTTTCCAAAAGGAATAGATTTTGATAAGATATCCATAAAGGAGATCAAAAGAGTTGAAATAAATCTTAACAATCGTCCTCGTAGACGTCTTAATTATCTTACGCCGCATCAAGTTTTTGTTTTAAATATGAATCCCTGTGCAGTTCAAGTTTAAATGCAAGAATTTTAAATTGCAAATTTTTAATGGGGTTAGTATAATAATGCAAAAGGGTCGATATCATACATTAATTTATATAGAAACGAGTTATGTGAAATAGCCAGAAATTTCTTTTAAACTATTTAGAATTTTTTTGGCAAT
>JBBTVV010000110.1:0-5067 GCA_038063135.1 Patescibacteria group bacterium | reverse complement strand
ATAAAATTTACAAAAATTTGGAATTTTATACCGAATACGGTATTCGGCGACAGACCCGTTAGAGTCGCCGAACACCATATTCAGCAAAATTCTAAATTTTTACACTTTTAAATATTCCTCTAAAGCTTTTTGCCAGTTCCTTAATTGTGTAAATTTTGTGTTTAATAGAGCTGAATTTTGCGGACGTTTAGCTGGTCGTTTCAAATCATCACTATTGATACGATTGACTTTAATATTAATATTTTTCAATTTAAACGATTCAACAACTCCCTCATACCAAGTACATGAGCCAGAATTAGTTATATGATAAATACCATAACCTTTATTACTTTCTAATAAATTTTTAGTCGCTTGCGCCAAATCAGGAGTATAAGTAAAACAACTTTTTTCTCCATCAACAACATTAAGTTCATCTTTTTTTTGGCTTAATTTTAACATAATATCAAAAAAACTATCTTTAGAAACTTCACTTTCTCCTTTTGGACCGAATAATTTTGAAGTCCTAATTAAATACCATTTTAATCCTTTACCGCTTAATTCTATAATTTTTTTCTCGCCAAAAAACTTAGTTTTGCCATAATGATTAATTGGATCTGGCAAATCATCCTCGCAATAACCCCCTTCTTTATTACCAGAAAAAACATAATCAGATGAATAATGGATTAAAGTGGCTTTAACATTAAGACAAGCTTCTGCTAAAAATTTTGGACCGTCAATATTTATTTTTTTTGCTAACTCATATTCCTCGTCGTTATCTTCACATTTATCAACTGCATTATAAGCAGACGCATTAATAATAACATCTGGTTTTAAATCATTTACTTTTTTTAAAACCAATTCCCTGTCAGTTATATCAACATCATTTTTGTCCCAACCTATTACTTCATTGTCAAAAGAAAAAACTTTCGTTAATTGACAGCCTAAATTTCCCCTAGATCCAAATATTAGAATTTTCATAAATTTTAATTTTTATTGAATAATAATATTAACATACCAATAATCAACCAAAAAATCAATATCAAATTCAAATTAATATAAGCCAAGACAACGCCAGGCCAAGCAAATTCTAAAAAAGAAAAAATAATCAGAAAACCAGTCAAAACATAAAAAAATTCTTTTAAAACAAAATTAATTTTTATCATAAAAAATTCCTTTAATTTTATCTATTAAGCTTTTTCCTGACAATTCAACTGTTATTTTGCCAATAATAATTTTATTAACTTCCCCATCTTGATAATCAAGTTGAACAGTACCCCCTTGATAAAGAGAGTTAGGGGAATTGAGTTGAGCCGAGCGAAGTGGATCAGAGAAATTTTCCTTATTAAGCCCTGGCACTGAAATTAAAAAACTCATTTTGTTAGTAGCCCCGAGCTGATAAGTTGGATATTTACGATAAGCATCTGTAAGATCAAATTCTGCTTCAGCGACTTGCCATCCGCCATTTTCTTTAGGCTGTTTATAATTAACAATAACATAATTAATTCCATTAGCATTAATATCTAAACTATTATCAACTTTTCTAGCTACTGGCTCAATAAAACTATTTTGATCAAAACTAAAAACACCGTTGCCAGAAAGTATTACATCTCCTTTTTCTAATTTAATTAAAGAAGTTGCCTTATTACTCACAATACTAAACTGCTGATAAGTCTTGTCTAAAATTAAATCATTGTCGCCTACTTTAATTGTCTGCAAACTTACTGGATTAATTGTTTGCGCATTTACAATATTACTATCAGTTTTAAACTCAACATTTTTCGCTCCTTCAGCCAACCACAAACGATTAATGAAAGACAGCTTGCTTTGCTTAAAAATTATTTGATCAGTAATAATATCATCATTAGCCAACAATTCTACTTTATAAACTCCTTCTAGTAAATTACCCATATTTAAACGCAATTTACCATGGTCAGTCTTTTTTCCATCATCAGTCGGCGTGCTTTTATCATCAAGTCTTTGACTATCAATTAGCTTGCCTTGATAGTATAAATTTAATTCAATCGGATCACTATTTTTATTTTTATTTAAATCAGAAAAAATAAATTTAAAATCTAAATTTTCATTTTTAATATAAGTATAAAATTGATAAGAGCCACGCAATTGCTGACTAATTTTATTTTCTTGATTTGTTGGTTTATAATTTTGCAAAAAAAACTTATTTTTAAACTCATAATTATAGTAAGCAATTTCATTGATTGGTGGTGGATTTTTTAAAAAATCCTCAACTGTTTGATATTTTTTTTCTCGTTCTAGCAACATTTCTCCGTTTGCGCTATAAACAACAGACCAAGCCAAAATTAATTGATCAAGCGTCTTATTAACAATTGGTTTTAAATCATAATTCCAAACTGTTTTACCTTTTAATAACCCCATTTCAACAAGAGGCAAATTATCTTGATTTTGATATTGTAAAGTTATTTTAGCCTTATCAAATTTTCTTAAAGTATTCAAAGAAAAATAAACAGGCTCACCAATAACTGCCTGAATATTATTAATTATTTCTATCCGCTCTTTTGGCATTAGCTTATTTATAAAATAATTAATCTTGTCTGACTTACTAAAATCATAAGTATATTTAACTTTACCATTAGGAGCTATTGCTTGATATAACAAAAAACCAACCACGATGATTAAAATTGACCATAAAATTAATCTAATTTTTAAAATAAAAATATTTTGCATAATCTTACTTTTTTTTACAAACTCTTAAAAACTTCTAAATGATATTCCTCAGCTGTTTTAGTCCAATTAAATCGGCTAGCTTGTTTTAATCCTTTTTTAATCAACTTATCTCGCAAGTTTTTATTTAATAAAATCTGTTTTAAAGCCTCTGTAATATCAATAATATTATACGGATTAATTAATAGTCCGGCATCTCCCACTACTTCGGGTAAAGACGAAGAATAACTTGCAATAACTGGCGTACCGCAAGCCATGGCCTCCAACGGAGGAAAGCCAAATCCTTCATAAAATGATGGATAAATAAAAACTGATGCCAAATTATAAAGATAAACTTTATTTTCACTACTAATATAATCTAAAAATTTAATATCATCTTTATATTCAGACAGATCCCATTCTTTATAAATATTTTTACTCTTCCACCCTTTGCCACCAACTATTATTAATTTTACATCTTCTAATTCGCTATTATCAATTCGTAATTGATTATATGCTTTTATAATTCCTTCAATATTTTTTCTCGGTTCAATCGTTCCTAAATACAAAATAAAATTATCCGGCAGATTATATTTTTGCTTAACTTCATTTAATCTCTTTGCTTCGATTGTCTTAGATTCAATTAAATCTAAATTTGTAATTTGTTTATATTCTTCCCCAACTCCTGAATAAATAACTTTAATTTTATCAGGACTTATGCCACATAATTCAATAATATCCCTTTTAGTATTCTCTGAAATAGCAATAATTTGTTTAAATTTTTTAAGTAACTTTGATACATTAATCATATTATGCCAAAAATTTTTACGCAATGAAAAAAATTCTGGATTTCTTAAAAACGACAGATCATGAACTGTTATTAAACTTTTAGCAAAAGAAGATAAACCAATAAAATTAATATGGGGCATAAAAAATATATCCACCCCGAGTTCTTTATCTATTTTTGGATAATTAAAAAATTTAAAAAATAAATAATTTAAAATTTTATTAGGATAATTATATTTTACTAATTTAACATTTTTTGCATTAAATTCTGGTATATTCGGACAATCACCAAATGAATTATAAAAAAGCCGGTATTCATTATGATAATCCAGCTTTAAAATTTCTTTTATTAAATTTAATGTATATTCAGACACGCCACTATATCGCGCATCCATTAAAGTACGAATATCAATACCTATTTTCATAATTTAAATTTTAACAGAAAAAATTTTAAATTTTAAATTTTTCATATTCCCCATCTATAAAATCATTTATTTTTTTCTTAAATATTTCTATGCTAAATTGCTCAGCATGTTGCTTGATAACTTTTGGATCAAATTTTGAACTATCAAAATCTACCAAAATTTTAGATAAACTTTCAACTGTTTGTTGACTAAAAAACTCTCCTGTAATGCCTGCTTTTACTGTTTCTAACGCTCCACCTGATTGATAAGCAATAACCGGTCGTCCAGAAGCCATTGCTTCAACAACGGTAATCCCAAAATCTTCTTCTTGAGGATTAATAAAAGCTAAACAATGACTATATAAATCAGCTTTTATTTCATCTGACACTTGCCCCAAAAATTCAATATTCTCATGTTTATTCGCAATTTTTTTTAAACGTTCCAAATCAACACCATTACCAAATATTTTAAGTTTTTTATCTATTTTTTTAAACGTTTCTACGACAATATCAACCCGCTTATACGGCGCCAAACGTCCACCAATTAAAAAATAATCACTAACATCAGAAGAAATACTAAATTTTTCTGTCTCTACTGGCGGATAAATAACAGTCGATGGTTGATGATAATATTTTTGAATTCTTTTAGCAATAAACTTTGAGTTTGCAATAAATTTATCAACACGATCCGCAGCAAGTTTATCCCACATTCTAATATAACTCAAAACAAGAGAAATTATTTTTTTAAAATATTTATTATATTTTAACTCATTAATATATTGATGAGTATCACTCCACAAATAACGTGTTGGCGTATGACAATAACAAATATGCAAAGTATGAGTAGATGTAATAACCCCCTTGGCAAAAGAGCTTGTATCAGAAAGAACTAAATCATACTTAGATAAATCAAAAAATTCCACCGCCATTGGCATAAAAGGCATATACCATTGATAATGCGATACGCCTCCTGGAAGTTTTTGAATAATTGAAGTCTCAATATGACGATGGCTATAATATTTATCAATATTTTTTTGATCACAAAGCAAGGTATAAATCGGAGCGTCAGGAAATATCTCCGCCAATACTTTTAACACTCTTTCAGCTCCGCCATCTTGAGCTAAATGATCATGAATTAAAGCTACCTTCATAAAATAATTTTTATGGGTCTGTCGCCGAATACTTTTTCGAGTAGAAAATTTCAAATTTTTAGGAAATTT
>JBBTVV010000109.1:0-17008 GCA_038063135.1 Patescibacteria group bacterium | reverse complement strand
AGACATTAATTTTAAGATTCATTATTTATAATATATTTTAATAGTATAAAAAATTAGACACTAATTATTTTTTTTGTTATTATGTTGATAAGCGCAATTAATTAAAATAATTTAATAATTTTATTTAAAAAAATCTATGGAGGAAAAAAAAGCAACATCAAAAACGTTGATTAATACTAGGACGATGGAAGAAAAAAAAGCAGCATCAAAGCCTTTAGTTAATACTAATGTGCTTGATGTTATTATTGGTAGTATCTTAATGTTAATCTTTTTTCTATGTCCATTGTTTTTTACAGGATTGACTGCGCAAGCGGTCGGGTTTGAAAAAATGACTTTGTTTTATTTTTTGGTTTTGTTGGGCGTTGTTGTATGGGTTACTAAGGGAGTTATTGGAGGAGAATTGAATTTTAAACGAACACCATTAGATATTCCAATTTTGGCATTATTTGTAACTTTTATTATCTCAACTATTCTATCTGTTAATTCTCAAATTAGTTTAGTTGGTTCTTATGAAAATTCTGCAAAGAGTTTAATCGCTGTTATTATCTATATTTTATTTTATTATCTTTTGGTTAACAATATTGATATCAAAAGAATTAAATTGATATTTTGGTCATTAATTGCATCAGCTTCATTAGTTGCTATTTATTCTTTATTACAAATTTTTGGTTTATTTATTTTGCCTTTTGCTTTCACAAAATTTGCTAATTTTAATCCATTGGGAACTGTTGGTGGTTTAACAACTTTTCTAACAATTGTTTTACCGTTATTTATTGTTAGCGCGACACAATTAAAAGAAATTCATCCTAATTTTAAAAATAAAATTTGTTGCAATATAGTTAAAGCAATATTGATTATTTTTAGTTTAGTTAGTTTATGTGTGTTAGCAATGTTAAATGGTTTTACTTTTTGGTCAGCTGCTATTGTTGGATCAGTTATTGTTTTAATGTTCTTTTTATCTAAAGTTGTTAAGATTGCTAATTCTAATATTATTATACCTGTTATTGTTTTTGCGTTATTAATAATTTTTTTAGTTTTAGGCAACTTTAATATTGTAAATTTAAATTTACCAACTGAAGTTGGTTTGTCACGTTTATATTCATGGCAGATAGCTAAGTCAAGTATTGTTAAAGATCCTTTTTTTGGTTCAGGGCCATCAACTTTTGATTATAGTTTTTCTCATTATAAAAATTTTAACTTTAATAATTCTCCATTGTGGAATGTTCGTTTTGATAGCTCGGCTGGTATTTTATTTGAATTAATAGCTACTGTTGGTAGTTTAGGAACATTAGCTTTTATCTTGATAGTTTTGATAGCTTTATCTATCTCTTTCATTAGTTTAATAAAAAATAGCACTATTAAAAATAATGCGGGTGATTTACAGTCAATATTGTTAGCGTTATTTGCTAGTTTTGTTTCTACAATTATTTTAGCCTCATTATTTAGCTTAAGCAGTTCTTTAATTTTAATTTCTGTAATTATTGCTACTTTAACAATTTCAGTGTCAATTGCAACATATCCTGAAAAATTTCAGAATATTTCTTTAACTTTTAGAGCATCGCCTAAATACGCTTTAGCTTTAGCAGCAATTTTCTTAACGATTAGTGCAGGAGTTGTTATTTTATTCACTATGGGTATAAAAACATATTTAGCTGATGTTTATGCTATGAAATCTACAAAAGTAACTGATTTAGATCAAAAAATTAATTATTTATCAAAATCTGTTCAATTAGCTCCTTATCGTGATATTTATTATATTAATTTAGCCAATAATTATATGGCTAAAGCTAATCAAGAAGTTGCCGGTGGAAAAAATCAGTCAATTATGGAGACTGCTTTAACTTCAGCTATAGATAATGGAAAAAAAGCAGTAGAAATTGCTCCTAATAATGTAGCTAATATTGAAGCCTTGGCTTTGATTTATGAAAATGCATCTTTTTATACTCGTGGAGCGTGGGAGTGGGCAGAGAATTTGTATAAAAAAACAGTAGAACTTGAGCCTAATAGTCCTGTGCCATATTTAAGAATGGCGTTAATTAATATGGCTCGAGCTAATGCTGAAACTGATAAAAGCGAACAAGCAAATTATATTAATGAAGCAATTAAGAAATATGATGAAGCTATAGCTAAAAAGAATGATTTTGACGCAGCTTATTATGGCAAAGGCATTGCTTATGAGAAATTAGGAAAATTAGATGATGCTATTGAACAATTAAAAAAGGCTGTTATTATGACAAAGAGTAATGTTAATTATCGTTTTGAATTAGGTAGAATGTTTTTTAATCGCGGCGCTTCTAAACCTAATCTAGAACAAAATGCTGTTACAGATATTACAAAAGGTGAAGGCAAAGAAGGGGATTTGAGTGTTAAACCTGATCAGGTTGTTGGTGGAGCAGTTGTTATGAATGATGATTTAAAAAGTTCTGAACAGCTTTTATTAAGTATTATTCAGACTTATCCGAATCATGTTAACGCTCTTTATAGTTTAGCTTTGCTTTATCAAAAAGTTGATGATACAGACAATGCTAAGATAGTAGTTGCATCATTGCTTGTTAATTTAACTGATCAAGCTTCTATAGACGTAGTTAAAAAACAGTTTGTCGGGTTGTATTAAAATAGGAATTATTATTAAATTATTTTGTAAAATATAATAATCAACTAGATTGAGTCATCTATTTTATTACCAATGTCTATGGTAAGAAAATAGATGACTCAATTCGAAATTCTTGACAACAATTTATCGCTTAGATATACTAATGGTGCAGTAAAAAATACTTATTTAAAATTTAATATAAAAATTTAATAAACTTAATTGAGACAAGAACAAATTACCAGAAAGTAAGGAGGCTGGAAGATTTTTTTTATGTCTAAAAAAAATTATGAAAGCTAACCTTATGCTTGGGGTTGTTTCAAAAAAAATATCTGGAAAGATATTTTTACTATTGACCGCATTTTTTTTAATTGGCGGTTTTTTTGTTGTTAAAATGGCTTTTGCCAATCCTATTTTTTCTGTTACAACAACAATTGAAGCTGTTGACGTAGGACAGACAAAAGATTTAACTTTTAATGTGATAAAGGCAACAGGAGAAACAGCGCTTAAGACAATTGCTATTAGTGAAGTTGGAACAGGATTCTCCAGTCCTACATCAATAGTATGTCCTACTGGTTGGAGTGTAATTCCAGCTATGCCTCCGATAGTAAATGGTTATGTTTGCAATGATCCTACTGGCGTAGGGTTAGATTCAACTAGTATTACTTTAAAAGGCATGATTGCTCCTGCTTCTGCTGGAGTTAAAGATTTTTCTGTAAGCGCTATTAATACAGGAGCTGAGCCAAAAACAGAAAATGTTAAAACTCAGATTACTGTAAAAGACTTAAAAGCAACAGCAACTATTTCACCTATAACTACAAATATAAATCAAGAACGTACTTATACTTTAAATTTAATTAATAATTCAGCTACTCCTAGCGATGATATTACTCAGGTTAGCGGCACATTAGCAGGTTTTAATATTACTTCTTGTTCAGCTACTGGTTGGACAACTTGTACGCCTTCTGATGATTCTTTTATTTTGAGCGATGGTTCTCTTGCTCCAATAAATTCAGTTGATATTTCTATTGTTGCAACAGCTCCAGCAGTTTCTGATTCACGAACTGTAAGCGTTCAAATTACAGGCGCTTTAGGCGGTACAGCAAATGCAACTATTAGTCAAAATATTATTCAAGTTCAAACGCCTGCTAATTTAATTGTTGACCCTATAACTTCTGATAAGGTTTATATTTCTAAAAATAGTGGAGCTATTAATAGTTCTACTGTTTCTGCTGATATTACTAATAATGGAAAAGCGACTGCTAATACTTTAGTTAAAACTTTAGTAATTAAAGATGCCTTTGATGTTGATATTAGCAATCAATTTGTTATTACAGAAGCAACTACTACTGCTGAACTTTTAGGAAATGAGACAAAAACGCTTTCTTGGATTGTTACTGCTAATGCAAGTACTAGTATAGAAGCATTAGTTAAGGCAGAGGTGTCAGTTGGTTATAATGATATTAATACTGGCGTTATTGCAATAACAGGTCCAGCTACTAAAGTTAATGATCAAATTTTTACAGTTGATAATACTGCTCCTGTTATTGCTTCTCATTTTGATGAAACAATTGAAGCGACAGGACCTTCTGGCGCTATTGTTAAATATACAGCTCCAAACGTAACTGACAATATGGATACTTCTGTGACTATTTCTTCTTGCGATCCTCTTTCTGATTCTACATTTAGTATTGGAAGCACAACAATAACTTGCGCATCTTCAGATAAAGCAGGAAATGTGGCAACGCCAGCAGTATTTGTGATTAATGTTGTAGATACAACCGCGCCTATTATTACAATGAAAGATATTTCGCCAATAACTCTTGAATATGGCAAGTCTTATACAGATGCTGGAGCAACTGCTTCTGATATTGTAGATTCGTCAGTTCCAGTAATTGCTAGTGGAACTGTAAATACTCTTGCTCTAGGAATTTATGAAATATCTTATAATGCCGTTGATGCTCATAATAATCATGCGATACAAGTTGTTCGTACTGTTAATGTAGTAAAAAAAGCAATTACAGTCACAGCTGATACTCAAACTAAAACTTATGGCGAAGTTGATCAAAAACTAACATATACTATTACTGATGATTCTTTAGTTGGAGCAGATGCATTTACTGGCGCATTAAGTCGTGTTGCTGGCGAGAATGTTGGAACTTACGCAATAGCTCAAAATACTTTAACAGTAGGTGATAATTATGCTTTAACTTATGTTCCAGCTAATTTAATAATTAACAAAAGAGCTATTACTATTACAGCAACAACAGACTCAAAGCCTTATGACAGTAAAATAACTTCAACAGCAATTCCAACAATTACATTTGGCATTTTAGCAAATAGTGAAATAGCAACTTGGACACAAACATTTGATGATAAAAATGTTGGAACAAATAAAACACTAACTCCGACTGGTTCAGTAGCTGATGGAAACGATGGTAAAAATTATGAAATGACTTTTGTTAATAATATAGGATATATTACAGCAATTTCTGCAACAGGAAGTGTCGCTGTTGATAATAAAGTATATGATGGCAATACAACAGCAACTATTAAAAACCGCTCTTTAAACAATATCATTAGCGGAGACAATGTTTCATATATTGGCGGTACAGCAAGTTTTGACACTAAAGATGTTGGAACAGGAAAAATAGTTTCTATTTCTGAATTAACTCTTTCTGGAGCTGACGCAGGCAATTATATTGTTAATAACACTGCAACAACAACTGCTAATATTGCAACACTACCTATTACTATTACAGCAAATACTCAAACTAAAACTTATGGCGAAATTGATCTAGAATTAACTTATACTTTTACCCCAGAATTAATTAGCGGAGATTCTTTTACTGGCGCGCTTATTCGCGCTGTTGGTGAAGACGTTGGAATTTACGCTATTACTCAAAATGATTTAACAGCGGGAACTAATTATGCAATTACTTTTGTTGGTGCTAATTTAACAATAAATAAAAAAGCAATTACAGTCACAGCTGATACTCAAACTAAAACTTATGGCGAAGTTGATCAAAAACTAACATATACTATTACTGATGATTCTTTAGTTGGAGCAGATGCATTTACTGGCGCATTAAGTCGTGTTGCTGGCGAGAATGTTGGAACTTACGCAATAGCTCAAAATACTTTAACAGTAGGTGATAATTATGCTTTAACTTATGTTCCAGCTAATTTAATAATTAACAAAAGAGCTATTACTATTACAGCAACAACAGACTCAAAGCCTTATGACAGTAAAATAACTTCAACAGCAATTCCAACAATTACATTTGGCATTTTAGCAAATAGTGAAATAGCAACTTGGACACAAACATTTGATGATAAAAATGTTGGAACAAATAAAACACTAACTCCGACTGGTTCAGTAGCTGATGGAAACGATGGTAAAAATTATGAAATGACTTTTGTTAATAATATAGGATATATTACAGCAATTTCTGCAACAGGAAGTGTCGCTGTTGATAATAAAGTATATGATGGCAATACAACAGCAACTATTAAAAACCGCTCTTTAAACAATATCATTAGCGGAGACAATGTTTCATATATTGGCGGTACAGCAAGTTTTGACACTAAAGATGTTGGAACAGGAAAAATAGTTTCTATTTCTGAATTAACTCTTTCTGGAGCTGACGCAGGCAATTATATTGTTAATAACACTGCAACAACAACTGCTAATATTGCAACACTACCTATTACTATTACAGCAAATACTCAAACTAAAACTTATGGCGAAATTGATCTAGAATTAACTTATACTTTTACCCCAGAATTAATTAGCGGAGATTCTTTTACTGGCGCGCTTATTCGCGCTGTTGGTGAAGACGTTGGAATTTACGCTATTACTCAAAATGATTTAACAGCGGGAACTAATTATGCAATTACTTTTGTTGGCGCTAATTTAACAATAAAACCTGGACTTGCTACTCAAGCTAATATTGTTGCTGATTATACTACCGCAGAAGTTTCAAGCACTACCGTAAAGTTAACAATAACTGTTAAAGATGTTGGTGGTAATTTAGTTGATGATGACACAACTGTTGTATTAAAGACAAGTTTAGGTGAAGTAATTGGTTCAGGCACTACAAAAAATGGCATGGTAAGTCGCACGCTTACTTCTAATGTAGTCGGTAATGCTACTCTTACAATTTCAGATCTAACGGTTTCAGGATCGACTACTATTAACTTTGAAGATACTACAAAGCCAGTAATCACAGGTTTTGTTCCAAGCAAAAGTAGTTCAACTTCTAATGTTAAGCCAACAATTAGCGCGCAGTTTACTGAAATTGGTTCAGGAATTAATAAAAGTAAAGCAACTTTAGTTGTTGATTTTGATGATGTAACAGAATTTGCTACGATAACTGATACTGGTATTTCGTATGTGTCACTATTTGAAATGTCAACAGGGTTTCATAATATAGTTGTTAATGTTTCTGACAATGCTGGGAATGACGCTTCTAGCAATTGGAAATTTGCAATTACTAATCCAGTCGTAACTGTAGCGCCACCTTCTGTTTCACAATGGCCAGTTGATGGCACAACAGGAGTTGACTTGAATACTCATCCTTATATTCAATTTTCAAAGCTAATGGATGAAAATACGCTTGTTGCTGGAAATGTTGAAATAAGATTATATGATGCACAAACAACTGTTGTTAATTCTTCTATTATTGTGTCAACTGTTAATAATGCGACACGAGTTACTTTTATTCCTAATTCTAGCTTAACTCCTGATACTAAATATTTTTTCTATATTGGAGCAGGAGCAAAAGATTTGGCAGGTGATTTTTTAAGTACAACTTGGACTACTGCAAATAAGACAAGTCACGAATTTATTACTCGGGCGTTGTATGCAAATTGGAATATTTCATTAAATCAAGGATGGAATTTAATTTCATTACCTTTAATACCAACTAATAGCACTATTAGTACAGTGTTAGCTGGAATAAGTAGTAAAGTAGATATAGCAAAATATTATGATGCAACAACTAGTTCTTGGTTAAGTTATGTTCCGGGAGTAGGCGGCACATTAACAACAATGGAAGATGGAAAAGGTTATTGGATAAATATGAAAAGCGCAGGTACTTTAAATATTACAGGAGTTGAAATGCCTGTTGCAGAAGAATTTCCGCCAATGTATTCTTTTGTTGAAAATAAATGGAATCTTATTGGATTTAAGTCAGTAGTTAATATGACAGCAGGGGATTACATTAACGGTTATACAAAAGCATCGTATAACGATGAGATCCTTTGGAATTATAAGAGTGGACAATATTCATCTACTAATGCTATGGAGTCAGGTTATGGATATTGGTTATTTGTAAAATAATAATTTATTTTGAGTTTCCCTCTTCCCCGTAAGATGCGGGGGAGAGGGCAGAGTGAGAGTTTTATAGGCTTGTCGCCGAATATCGAATACGGTATTTGGAGACAGACCCTTAATATATTTAATTGATAATTATGCAAAAAATAAAACAATTTATTATTATTGCCTTGACTTTGATTATTGCGATTCCAACTGTGGTTTTTGCAATTGATAATCCGCCTTCTATTTCTTTAGCAGTTTATGGCGACGTTAAGATTGATAATAATGTTGCGCCAATTGGTACAATAATTTCTGTTTTTAATAATAATATTGAAGTTGTAAGAACAACTATTAGTCAAGCAGGAAAATATTTTATTGAAGTGCCAGCAAAAAATCAAGAGCAGCTTTTAATTTATAAAATAAATGACTTGCAATCAGCGCAAGTAATATGCGCTAATCCACTAATTACTCCTAGTGTACATCTTGATTTGGTTATTCCAATTATTGTTTCTAGCCAAAATTCAGATTCTACTAGTAGTTCTTCTAATAATTCTATTCAAAAGTCTTTAACACAGGTTACTACAACAACTTTAACATTAGTAGAGCCAACAATAACTAGTATAGTACCGCAAGTATTAGGAATTAAAATTAGCGCAACAGAAACGATTGTTGATAAAATCTTAGGTGAAGCTAAATTAGTAAGCTCAAGAAATTTGGGAAGTATTGTCCGTGATTTAGCGTTTGAAAAAAATATTGAAAAAAAATATTTTAAAACATTAATTTCAGGATTAAAAACAAATATATTAACCAGTGAGCAAAAAAGCGCTTTAATTAATTTTATAACTTATGGAACTGGAACAACAAAAGCCTTAGGAACAGGAGAGCGAGCAGGAGTGATTAATTCATATAAATTTGCTTTTAATAAACTTCCAAGTACAGAAACAGAATGGACTGATGCTATTAAAATTGCTAACGGAAAATGGCCTAATGAACGAAATTTAACAGTTGAAAAAAAGGCTAAAATAACTTTTAAGAAAATTTATAAACGTGATGTTAAAATAGATAATCAATATGATAATGCTTCTATAATTATTATATCTTATGGTATACGGACAGCTTCTAGAAATTTAGCATCAGAAAAAAATGCTACAATGTCTTTTAAAAATATTTTTAAATATGTGCCAACAGTTGCTAGCGATTGGGATATAATGCGAGCGATCGCTTATTCAGGAGCAAAAAGATAAAAGATTCTTTATTGTAAAATGTATAAAAAAAAATTAAAATTTTTATTAATTTTTTTGCTTGTTGGATTATTTTTTACAAATTTAGCGCAAGCAGAAGCGTCAACATTGCCTAAAATTCCAGTGTTGTTTTATGGCACAATTAAAATTAATAATGAATTAGTAGCCAAAGATACAAATATTTCTGTTAGCGCTAAAATAGATAACAAACAATTAATTTCTAGTTTTACACAGACAAATGGTTTTTATTTTTTGGAAGTTCCTTGCGAAGAGTATGTTAATGAAAAAATCTTATTTAAAATTAATAATTTTATTAGCGAACAACAATGCGTTGATGCAATAGTGGTTCCTAGTATTAATCTTGATTTGGATTTAATAACTGGTGGCGGAGCAATAATTAAAGCTCCAGTTTTGAAAGCTATTAAAGATGTCCTACCAGTTGACAAAATTTTGCCAGAAGAAAAAGTTTTGTCAAAAGTTTTAAGTGTAAAAATTTATGCTAATGAAACTTTATTGCGTGGTAAAGACAAGAAAATTTATGTTATAAAAAATGGAAAAAAACAGCATATTAGAAGTTTAAAAGAATTGAAAAAATATTATTTTGGAAAAAAAATTTATAATGTAAATGAGGATATTTTAAGTAAATATTAAAAAGGGTCTGTCGTCGAATACTCTTTCGAGAGAAAATTTGGAATTTTATACCGAAGACCCAAAAAAAGTGAGGTGAGAAAAAAATAGGAGGTGAGGTTGTTGAGTAATAGCAAAAAAATTCCTTAGATTAGGATAAAAATCTTTTTTGCTATTTTTTTTGTCTTTCTTCCTTTTTGTGATATATTAATAGATATATAATTTATAATTAATTTATGGCAAATAATCAATCTATTGAAGATTTATTGAATGAGAATAATAAACAAGATTTAGGCAGTGAAAGCGCTCAGGCTAAATTTATTGTTGCTCAACAAAAAGTAAAAATCAAAGAAACAGAGAGGGCTACAAAACAAAAAGCTACTAATTTAGGAATATCTTATATTGACCTAACTAGTTTTCCTGTTAGTCAAGAGGCTATTAGTTTATTAACTAAAGAAGATGCTCAACGTTTATTGGTTGTTTGTTTTTATTATGATGGCAAACAATTACGTTTAGCAACAACTCAACCAGATAACGAAGATATTATAGCGTTAGCTAGTGAATTAAGTAATAAATATTTTTGTCAAACAGAAATTTATTTAGTATCTGAGCATAGTTTAGAATATGCTATTGATATTTATAACGTCATTCCTCATGTTAGATTAGCTGAGAAAGGAGTAAAAATATCAGAGGAAGATTTAAATAAATATAGCGATAATTTTGCGAGTCTTGAAGATCTACAACAGCAAATTAGTAAAGCGCCAATTACTGAAATAGTTACAATGATTATGGCAGCGTCAATTAAGAGTGATGCCTCAGATATTCATGTTGAAGCTGGTGATAAATATATTAAAACTAGGTTTAGAATAGATGGTGTTTTGCATGATGTGGCTATTTTAGATAAAGCAGTTTGGCAAAAAATTATTTCTCGTTTTAAACTTTTAGCAGGAGTAAAAATTAATATTTCTGATAAGCCACAAGACGGGCGTTTTACAATTTATTTAAAAAATGATCAATTAGATATCAGAGCATCTTTTTTACCAACAGCGCATGGAGAGAGCGTTGTAATGAGGCTTTTACGATCTAACGTAATAAGCTTAGAATTTGAACAGTTAGGTATTAGCGCTAGGGCTTTTGAGCGATTAAAACATGAGGTTGAGAGACCAAATGGCATGATTATTACAACAGGTCCTACTGGCTCTGGTAAAACTACCACTGTTTACGCTATTTTAAGAAAATTAAATAGTCCTGAAACTAAAGTTATTACAATTGAAGATCCGATAGAATATCAGTTGCCAGGAATTAATCAATCGCAAACTAGTGAAAAATATACTTTTGCTCAAGGTTTGCGTTCTATTGTTCGTCAAGACCCTGATGTTATTATGGTCGGTGAAATTCGTGATTTAGAGACAGCAGAAATTGCCATTCAAGCGGCATTAACAGGTCACTTGGTGCTATCAACTATTCATACTAATGATGCCGCAGGAACTGTTCCTAGATTTTTGTCTATGGGAGTTAAGCCTTTTTTATTAGCGCCATCATTGAATGCTATGGTTGGTCAACGTTTAGTTAGAAAATTATGCGCTAAATGTAAAAAAGAAATAATTTTAGGCGAAGAATTATTGAAAAAAATCAGAGAAATATTAGATAAATTACCTGATATTGAAAAAAAAGATATTGATTTTGAAAATTTTAAATTTTATCAAAGTGTTGGTTGTGAGGTTTGTCAAAATATTGGTTACAAAGGTAGATTGGGTATTTATGAAATAATGACTATGAATGCTGATCTTGAAAAATTAATTTTAAGTGGCAAAATTAGCGAGTATGATATGCGAAATAATGCTTCTAAAAATGGCATGGTTTCTATGATTCAAGACGGTTTACTAAAGGCATCGCAAGGCCTTACTAGTGTTGATGAAATATTTAGAGTAGTTGAGTAAGATCACGTAAATTTACAAATAAATTCAAATATTTATGATTAATAAAAAGTTTATTCAACAATTAAAAAAAGATTATCAGTTGCATGAGGTTGAGCGGAGGCAAATTATTAGTTTGTCTAATATCGTACTACATGATTCTAAAAGAGTTATTTTTTCTTTGCATCGCGAAGATATTGGTCTTGCCGAAACTTCTCTTCTTGAAATTGAAAAAATTTTAACAGACTTGGAAAAAAAATTTAGTAATAGTCGTTTAATTGAAGAAGGATCTTATAAAGCTGGATTAGAGGAGTATATTGAAGCAAAAACATTTTATTTCTTTTTTATTGGTCAAGCTATTGATAAAATTAAAAATCTTAAATTAAGCGTTGATAGTTATTTGGGAGGTATTTGCGATTTAACTGGAGAATTAGTTAGAGTAGCAGTTAACAAGTCAGCTAATGGTCAATATGATGAAGTCGCAAGAATTAAAAAAACTATTAGCGATATTATGTCTGAATTAGTAGAATTTGATATGACAGGGTATTTACGCACTAAATATGATCAAGCTAAAACTAATTTAAGAAAAATTGAGCAAATAAATTACGAAATAAATTTGAGAAAATAAAACCCTAGTAGTTGTGGTTTTTACAACTCATGACTTATAGCTTACGGTTTTTTTATTATGATAAATTATTTTTTAGCTATTGCAGTATTAATAGGCACCATTATTGGAGTAGGTATTTTTACTCTGCCTTTTATTTTTCATCAATCAGGAATAATCCTTTTGCCGATTTATATGATTATTCTTGGTATTATTCAGTATTATTTGCATTTGCTTTTTGCTGAAGTTGTTTTGTCAACTAATGGTTGTCATAGAATACCAGGTTATGTTGAAAAGTATTCTAGTAAAAAAGCTAAATATATAACTTTAATAATGGCAATGTTGAGTGATTATGGCGTTATTATCGCTTATATTATTGTCGGTGGATTATTTTTACATCAATTATTAAATCCTTTGTTTGGCGGCGGCGTTTTTCTTTACACCACAATTTTGTTTGCGATAGAGGCGTTGATTGTTTTTTTTGGATTAAAATTAGTAGCAGGCTTTGAATTCATTGCTACTTTTTTTATGATAGTAGTAATTGGAATGATTGTATGGAAGAGTCAGAGTTTTTTTAGTTTAGCTAACTTTAATATTATTCAATGGAATAATGTTTTTATGCCTTATGGTCCTGTGTTTTTTTCTGTTGGCGGCGCGTCCGCTATTCCTATGATGTGTAAATTATTAAATAAAAATAAAGAAAAAATAAAAAGCGCTATTTTTTGGGGAACTTTTTTGCCTGTTATAATAATGTCTATATTTATTATTGTGGCAATAGGTATTTCCGGAAATAATATTACTCAAGACACTTTAGCTGGCTTTAGCGCAGTATTTAAAGATGGTGTAATATTTTTAGCTTTAATTTTTGGTTTATTAGCTATAAGCACTTCTTTTTTAACTACTTGTGAAGCATTAAAAGAAGTATTTTTGTGGGATTTTAAAATAAATAAAACAATTGCTTGGTTTTTAGCTTGCATAGCTCCTTTTTTATTATATTTGTTAGGTTTAAATAATTTAGCGAAAATTATTAGTTTAACAGGAGCTTTTTGTGGAGGAGCTTTTGGTATAATTTTATTGTGGTTGGTTTTTAAAGTTAAGAAAAAATACGATAAAAAATCAATTATTAATAATAAAATCAACAAACCAATTTTTTATTTTCTTTCAGTATTATTTATATTAGGTTTTATTTATGAGTTGTTAGTGATTTTTAAATAAATCTTAAAATATAAAAAACAAGAGAAGAATAAATAAAATAAATTTTAAATCATAAATTTAAATTAATATATGTTTGTTGTTATTATTTCCGATATTCATGATAATTTGACTAATTTAAAAAAAAGTCTTTCTTGGTGTAAAGAAAATCAAGTTGAAAGATTAATTTGTTGTGGTGATGTTTGCAATAGCGATACTTTAAAATATTTAGCAGATAATTTTACAGGAACTATTGATTTAGTTTTGGGTAATATGGAATTATATGAAGAAAAAGAAATTTTGCGATATAAAAATATAAATTATTTGGGTTTATTTGGCATAATAAATTTGGTTGAAAAAAAAATTGGTATTTGTCATAAGCCAGAATTAATTGCTAAAGTTAAAGAGTCTGGCCATTGTGATTTAATATTTTATGGTCATACACATCAACCATGGATTAGAGAAGAAGCAGGCATTTTAATCGCCAATCCTGGAACTTTAGGCGGAGTATTCTTCAAAGCCTCGTTAGCGATTTGGAACAGTCAAACAGGGGGTTTAGAGTTGAAAATATTGGAATTAATGAATAATGGTTTAATTGAAAATTAAAAAAAAGAAAAAATAAGAGAAATAAAAGAAAAAAATAATTGGCTAATATTACATAAGAAAAAATACACTTGACAATTTTTTTGATTATGCTAAAGTAATAATGCTCTCCAATAGAAGTCCCCTCCCGGTTTCACTCGGAGAGAGCGGGGCGTTAGCAAATGAGGACTAACGCCCCGCTAAGACCCTCCCCCTATAACACCAGCAGATAAACTAGACATAGTCTAGCATTGGTTAGTTATAGGGGGTTTTTTATTTAAACATTTCTGCTAAATATTGCCCTGTATAACTTTTTTTATTTTTTGCAATTTTTTGTGGAGTACCAACGGCTACAACCTCTCCTCCTTGGTCGCCTCCTTCTGGGCCAAGATCAATTATCCAATCAACTGATTTTATAACATCAAGATTGTGTTCAATAACCAAAACAGTATTTCCTTTATCAACTAATTGATTTAAAACTTGTAATAATTTTTTAATATCTTCAAAATGTAATCCTGTCGTTGGTTCGTCTAATATGTATAAAGTTTTACCTGTAGCGCGACGTGACAATTCTGTCGCTAATTTAACTCGTTGGGCTTCGCCGCCTGATAAAGTCGTTGCTGATTGACCTAATTTTACATAGCCTAATCCAACCTTTTTAAGCATTATTAATTTTTGTTTGATAGCAGGAATATCTTTAAAGAAATCTAGAGCTTCTTCGACTGTCATATTAAGTACATCAGCTATGTTTTTTCCTTCTCCGCCTTGAGAAGGATTTTTATAATAAATTTCCAGAATTTCTTTTTTGTATCGTTTGTTATGACATACTTCGCATTCTATATAAACATCTGATAAAAATTGCATCTCTATTTTAATTAAACCATCACCATTACAGGCCTCGCAACGTCCACCAGAAACATTAAAAGAAAAGTGCCCAGCTTTATATCCTTTGATTTTTGCTTCAGGTAGATTTGTAAATAAGTCACGAATTGGAGAAAAAACGCTAGTGTAAGTTGCAGGATTAGAGCGTGGTGTGCGACCGATGGGGGATTGATCAATGTTAATAACTTTATTAATATATTCAATTCCTTCAATTTTTTTATGTTTACCAGGAGTTTGTTTTGAATGATAAAATTTTTGATTTAAACTATTGGCCAAAATATCAGTTATTAATGTTGATTTTCCTGAGCCAGAAACACCAGTAATAGCGATAAGCAATCCTAAAGGAAATTCAACGTCAATATTTTTTAAATTATGTTCAGTTGCTTTAATAATTTTTATTTTTTTTCCATTGCTTGCTCTATATTTTGTTGGTATTGTAATTGATTTTTTATTATTTAAATATTGACCCGTAATAGATTTACTTGATTTTTTTATTTGTGTTGGCGTGCCTTCAGCGATAATATTGCCTCCATGTTCTCCTGCTCCTGGACCAATATCAATTATCCAATCTGCTGATAACATAGTTGATTTGTCATGTTCTACAACAATAACAGTATTGCCTAGATCGCGTAATTTTTTTAAAGTATTAATTAATTTATTATTATCTCGTTGGTGCAGTCCAATAGATGGTTCATCTAAAACATAGAGAATTCCAGATAAAGCTGAACCAATTTGTGTCGCTAATCTAATACGTTGAGTTTCACCGCCTGACAAAGTATTGGCAGAGCGATTTAATGTTAGATAACTTAGGCCGACATTAATTAAAAAGTCTAAACGAACGATAATCTCTTTTAAAATTTGTGTAGCGATTTTTTTGTCATTTAAGGAAATTAATTCAGTATTAGTTAGCTCAAGAAAAAAATCTTTAGCATCATTTATAGTTTTATTGGTAATATCATAAATTGATAAGCCAGTTATTTTTATTGTTAATATTTCTGGTTTTAACCGTTTTCCTTGACAAGCAGGGCAAATAAGAACTCGCATATATTGTTCAATTTCTTTTCTAATGTAATCAGAATCGGTTTGTTTGTATCGATGTTCTAAATTAGGAATAACGCCTTCAAATTTTTGATTTTCAACTAATTTTGATCCGTAGAGTACAATGTCTAATTGTTTTTTTGTTAAATTTTTAACAGGAATGTTTAAATTAAATCCGTTAGCCAATGCAACTGTATCTAAGATACGCATCAGTCCGGTTTGTCCGCCAGTAGTATTATTTGCCCATGTTTTAATAGCTCCCTGAGCAATAGTTAGATTTTGATTAATGATTAATTTAGGATCAATTTCTAGTTTAGTGCCTAATCCTGAACAATCTGGGCAGGCGCCATGAGGAGAGTTAAAAGAAAAATTGCGTGGTTCTAGCTTTTGTGGGTTAGGAATATTAGACGTACCTATGCGGGCAAAAAGTAATCGTAAATAATCATAAATTTCAGTGATAGTGCCAACAGTTGATCGCGGATTATGTGAGGTTGATTTTTGATCAATAGAAATGGCTGGAGATAGTCCTTCAATCAAGTCAACGTCAGGCTTATTCATTAGTCCAATAAATTGACGGGCATAAGATGACAATGATTCAACATAGCGACGTTGACCTTCAGCATAAAGTGTGTCAAAAGCCAGACTAGATTTACCAGAACCTGACAAGCCAGTAATAACGATTAATTTATCGCGTGGTATTTCTATATCAATATTTTTTAAATTATGAACTCTAGCGCCTTTAATTTTAATAAAGTTAGGCATAGAAAATTAGTTAAAAGTTAAAAATTTGGAATTTTATACCGAATACGGTATTCGACGACAGACCCTTATTATTATTTTACAATAATAATATTATACATCTTTTGTTGATTTTTAGGAAAGGCCGCTGGACAAGACATGAGACAAGATGATTAATCTGCTCATTGATTGATCTTGGACATTGTTTGTGTTAAAGTAAAAATGGGTTTGTCGCCAAATACTCTTTCGAGTAGAAAATTTCAAATTTTTAGGAAATTT
>JBBTVV010000108.1:0-3652 GCA_038063135.1 Patescibacteria group bacterium | reverse complement strand
TCAAATTTTTAGGAAATTTTTTTAAAAAGTTTTGAGGGAATATAGTTATATTAGCAAAAAAGTTTTTAACAAAATTTACAGAAATTTGGAATTTTATACCGAATACGGTGTTCGGCGACAGACCCGTTAAACCAAAAATATTTTTTAAATTATTCTAACCCCTAATCAACCAAGCTAAGCACATTCAAATTACTAAGTTCATTGTTTACGTAATCATCAAGAGTTGTAGCTTTTATAAAAATATAAGATATATTAATCAGATTATTATTCTGATTATTTTTTTTAATCAAATAATAACCATTACCACTAACTAATATATCGCTTATTTGCCCTTCTGATAAATAAATTATTAATCTACCAAATTTTTCTTGCGCTAAATCATTTTTCATATATACTCCTGACTCAAATTCATCACTATATTTTTTAACTTCTTCAAAAGTTTTTCCTTGTTTAATTAAATCCTTTATTTTAGCAATCCTAGCTAGACTACTTTGATTTTTTTCTTTATCAATAACTATTCTTTTTTCTAAATCAGTCATTAAATTACTAGAACCTACTACTAAACCATATTCCTTAGCTAATTTTTTATATACTATTTTTTTCAACAACTCATTTTTTGTAATTGCTCTAATATCCACATTCCTCCCCCAAATATTTAATTTATCAGTAAGCTTATCTTTATAGCTATAAAAATCAACTGAACCTGAGCTAGAAATTAATGCTGGAACAAATAAATATTTAGCAATTTTTCTAATTGCTTTATTATCAATACTAAAACCTAAAACAATTTCACAAAAAATAATATAGAAAATTGTTAATAACAAAAATAGCATTATCAAACTTGTAGCTATTTTTTTAAAATATTTTTTAAATAACCTTAAATATAATAATGTTTTAAATTTTAAATTTTTTTTAAATTTTAATATTTTTTTTTCTAAATCACTTTTTTCCTTTTGTTTTTCTAGTCGTCTTTTCTGCTCTAATTTTTGTTTTAATAATTTTTTTTCTTCTCTTTCTTTTATTTGTTCTATTTTTATTTGCTCTTTTTGATTTTCTTCTTGTTTACATTTTAACTCTTTTTCTTTTAATTTTGCCTCTTTATCTCTAATTTGTTTTAAAGATTCTTGTTTCTCAAGTAATTGCTGTTGCTTCTTTTTTTCACTTATTAATATCTGTTTTTCTTGATAAATACTATTATCTTCTTGTTTATTAGATTTTTTCTCTACAACTTCGTCTTCTACAATTTTTTCTTCTACATCTATTTTTTTTTCTTTTCCTTTTGTAATTCCATCAACTTTTTTAGTCCTATCAAAAATAACACTTTGCGAATCTACTTTATTTTCCAACGCAAAGTTATTAATAGATTCAGTCTCTCCGATAAAATCTAGAACTATCTCACGAGATTTTTTTACTTCGTCTGGCGTTAATTTTTTTATACCATCTAGATTATTAGTCATAATTAAAAAATATTATTTTTTAAAAAAAATATTTTAACCATTTTTGCAAATTACTTATTGAATTAACCAAGTTAGCTTTATCTAATCCCGGAATATTAAAAATACTACTACTAGTTGCTGTTAAATTATTTTCTATTTTATTATCTAATCCATTTTTAATCACAACGACATCCTCCCCTTCCTTTTTTAAACCCAATTTAAGTCTTGCTTGCTCTTCCACAAATTGATTAGATTCTAAATAAGAAACTAAGTCTTTAAAATTTGAATTTTTATTTTCTAAATTAGCTATCTCTTTTTCCAATTCTTTTATTTCATGATTAACTTTATAACGATTACTAATATTTTTAGCTAAAGGAAAACTAATTAAAACAATCACAATCAATCCTAAAAAAGTCAAAAAATTCTGACTAAAAAATACTCTATAAATAAATTTTTTTTTGTTTTTTTTAATCATAGGTCTGTCGCCGAATACCGTATTCGGCGACAAACCTATCATAAAAAAATATAAAACTATAACTTTTAACTTTCCTCCCTATCTCCTCTTCGGCGTTACCCAAAAACCCATATACTTACCAAGCATTAATCTTATTTGCGCTTCTAAACATGGAATCGAGCCAAAAATAATAATACTAAAAGGTAAGATAAGCCACTGCAAAAACATAGTAACATTTTTACCAAAACCATAATGAGCTGGTCGTTTTGGCAAAAGCAAGGTTGAAATAATTGCAGAAAATACCAAGCCAACCATAGCCACTGTCATCAAAACTCTAGTTACTACAGGCAGATTACTTGATAAAACCATAGAATTAAATTTATCTCCACCCAAAATCATCGGCATCCAACCAATAACCCCAATAATTAAAGCATTAGTCGCCCAAGAATGAAAACCATAAAGCTGAACAAAAATACGACTAGCCATTTTTTTCATAGGCAACTTTTTATGATTTTTAATAACATTAAATATTAAATATGGGACATTCTCCACTCCCCAGCCCCAACGACGTTGTTGTTTATATAAATTCCTCATAGTCTGCCACATACTCTCATCCATACAAACATCCATAGAAACAGGAAAATACAGCGGTTCCACCCTATAATTGCCCTTATAATGACAAAAACAATGCCAAAAAATTCGCGAGTCCTCACTTACCATATTCGTTGACCAAAAACCAACATCAACCAACGCTTTCCATGTCATTGAATGCGATGAATAAGTAGCTAGCTTTTCTTGCCTAATCTGTTGCATCATTTGCCAAAAAGTATTAGAAGCAGCAGCAACCTGAGCAAAAAAATGAGCCCGCCAAATATTATTATGATAAACTGGTATTGGTTGATAACTCGCCTTATAAGGATCAGCTACTGTCAAAAATTTATGAGTTAAACAGAAAAAATAACCTGGAAAAACTATAGTGTCTATATCAAAAATACTTACTAAAATATTATCATAATTATATCCTTCTTTATCAATAATTATTTTTTGAACCTCTTTAGCTGCCCATGCTTGGTTCGAACCCTTACCACGAATTTCACCAGCAATATTATCAGGATGTACAGTAACCAAAAATCTTTTAAATTTTTTACCATATTCTTGTTCAATTGTTCTAGTTCTATCTAATGCCTCCTTTCCTGCTCTAGCTTCTACTGCCAAAACTACGATCATCTTATCAGTAGGATAGCCATCATTAAGTAATCCTAAAAAACTTGGCTTAATAATTTCTAGCCCTTCATTATAAATAGGAAAAATTACTAAATGATAAATATCATTCCATGGCAATTTTTGACACTCAACGTGCCAATCAATCGCCATCTTTCTCTTCATTTCTAAATATGCTGCTATTAACAAAATTCCCAAATAAATAACCAACAATAACCAATAAACATTAAAAGCAATAACAAAATAAGCCACCCAAACCGATTTAAAATAAGATAAAATTAATAGCAACAATAATGTCCCCAAAGACAAAAAACCAGGTAATATTTCCAAAAATCTATAAATTTTTCTATCATTCCCAGTTAGTTCAGTTGCTTTTCCTATTTTTAAATAATTCATAAGTTAAGGACTCATTTTCTCTATTATAACCATAACATCTCTGTCTTTCAATAAAATCTGTTTATCTGCAGATAGTATAGTTTTATTTACTAGGTCTGTCGCCGAATACTCTTTCGAGTAGAAAATTTCAAATTTTTAGGAAATT
>JBBTVV010000107.1:0-6525 GCA_038063135.1 Patescibacteria group bacterium | reverse complement strand
ATTTCCTAAAAATTTGAAATTTTCTACTCAAAAGAGTATTCGGCGACAGACCCTAGAAATTAGAAATTATTTATTATCAAATATTAAAAATTAATTTATGTCAAAAATTAAAAACATAATTGCTCGTGAAATTTTGGATTCTCGAGGCAATCCTACGATTGAAACCAAAATTATTTTAAACAATGGATTATTTGCTAAATCTAGCGTTCCTTCTGGAGCTTCAACTGGTGTTCATGAGGCAATAGAATTACGAGACAAAAATGCTAAAAGATATGGAGGGTTTGGAGTTCTTGAAGCTATTAAAAATATTAAAACCAAAATTACACCAGAATTAATTGGAATGAATGTAACAAAACAAGAAGATATAGATAATTTAATGATAAAATTGGACGGAACAAAAAATAAAAGTAAATTAGGTGCTAATGCAATCTTGTCAATATCTTTAGCTTGCGCTCGTGCTGGCGCGCTAACTGAAAAAAAAGAATTATATGAATATATAAATACAACCTACAATTTTCAACCTATGACATATAATTTGCCAACTCCTTGTTTTAATGTTTTTAATGGTGGTAAGCATGCTGATACAAACTTAGATTTTCAGGAGTTTATGATTATTCCAGTACTAGATAGCAGCTTTAAAGAAAAAGTTAGAATGGGGGCGGAAATTTTTCATGAGTTAGGTAAAACGTTAAAACAAGCAGGTTTTGATACTGATATTGGAAATGAAGGCGGTTATGCGCCAGATATTGTTTCTAGTATTCAAGCTATTGAATTAATTATTGCTTCTGCGATAAAAGCAGGCTATACTCCTAAAAAAGATTTTGGTTTAGGAATTGATGTTGGCTCATCAGGTCTTTATGATCAGCGAACAAAAAAATATATATTTAAATTAGATAAAGCTTATTTTACTAATACAACTTTAATAGGCCTTTATCATGAGTGGTTAAAAAAATATCCAATTATTTATTTAGAAGATGGTTTAGCTGAAGATGACTGGTTTGGTTGGAGAGAATTAACTGAAGAGCTTGGCCAAAAAATGCTTGTTGTTGGTGATGATTTATTTGTTACAAATGAACAACGACTACGTCAAGGTCTTAAAGAAAAAGTAGCTAATTCTATTATAATTAAACTAAATCAAATAGGAACTTTAACCGAAACAATTAATTGCGTTAAATTAGCGCAAAAACATAATTATAAAATTATAGTTTCTCATCGCTCAGGCGAAACTTCAGATGATTTTATTGCTGATTTAGCAGTAGCCGTTGGAGCTGAATATATAAAATCAGGCTCTTTGTCTCGTGGTGAAAGAGTGGTAAAGTATAATAGATTAATGGAGATAGAAGAAAATTTATCATTATTTTATGATTAAAATAAAAAAAAGTTTTTTGCCAATGATCTTAATTATTTTAGATGGTTGGGGGATTGCGGAACCTAGTATAGGAAACGCTATAGCTTTAGCTAAAACTCCAACATTTGATGGATTAATGAAAAAATTTTCTTCAACTAGTCTTTTTGCTCATGGAAAATATGTTGGGTTGCCATCTGATCAACCTGGAAATTCTGAAGCAGGACATATGAATATTGGCGCTGGTAGAATAGTTGAACAAGACGTTGTTAAAATCAGCGAAAGTATTAGCAATGGAACTTTTTTAAAAAATCCAGCTTTTTTTGAAGCAGTTAGACATGTTAAAAAAAATAATAGCAAACTTCATCTAATGGGCATGATTTCTACTGGAATGAGCGCTCATAGTGATCCAAATCATTTAATAGCTTTGATAAATTTAGCTAAACATTATCAAGTCAAGGAAGTATATTTACATTTATTTACTGATGGTCGTGATTCTCCAAAATATTCTTCTTTAAAATTAATTCAAGATATAAAAAAATCTTTTAAAAATGGTGAATGTATAGCGACTATAATTGGGAGATTTTATGCTATGGATAGAACGAAAAAATGGGATAGAACAGAAAAAGCGTATAATGTTTTAGTTAGTGGAATCGGCAAACAAATAAATAGTCCTGAAGCAGCAATTACCGAAAGCTATAATCGTGGAGAAAGTGATGAATTTATTGAGCCATATATTATTTGTAATAATGGCAAAATAACTTCACGAATTAGTGATAATGATAGTGTTATATTTTTTAATTTAAGATCAGATCGCGCTAGACAATTATCTAAAGTCTTTGTTCAAAAAGAGTTTTGTCAATTAAATAAAACTTGTTTTGAAAGAAAAAAAGTTTTAAAAAATTTACGTTTTGTTGCTATGACTGATTTTGGTCCAGATTTAGATAGTATTTTAAGCGCTTTTCCTAGTCCTGATATTAAAGAAACATTACCGATAGTTCTAAAAAATTTAAAACAACTTTATTTAGCAGAAACTGAAAAATATGCTCATGTTACTTACTTTTTCAATGGGGGCTACGCTGATTCAATAGATGGTGAGGCAAGAGAATTAATTCCATCTCCAAATGTAAGATCTTATGATGTTATTCCAGAAATGAGTTCTAGAAGATTAACTAAAGAGGTTATTGATAATTTAAATGAAAAAAAATATGATTTTACTGTTTTAAATTTTGCCGCTCCTGATATGATGGGGCATACTGGAGATTTGACGGCTGGCATAAAATGTTGTGACAAAGTTGATTGGTATCTTGGCGAGATAGTTAAAGAATATTTAAAAGTTAATGGCACAATTTTAGTTACAGCCGATCATGGAAATATTGAAGAAATGATCAATTTAAAAACTGGAGAAATTGACACAGAACATTCTACTAATCAAGTGCCCTTTATTTTAGTTAATAAAAGTTTAGGAAACAAAATAAAATTAAGAGAAAAAGGAAAATTAAGTGATATAGCTCCAACTATTTTAGAATTATTAAAAATAAAAAAACCGAAAGAAATGACGGGAAAGAGCTTGATGATTAAATAAATTTTTAATGATAAATCAAATTTAGGGGTTCTTTTTATATGATTAATAAAAATCAACAAATTAGACCAAAGCCAATAGTACTAATAGTTTTAGACGGTTGGGGCGTGACTCAAGCATACAGTGGTAATGCCATTAGTCAAGCTGATATTACCAATATTAATAGTTATATTTCTCAATATCCTGCAATGACACTTAGAGCTTCTGGAGAAGCTGTTGGTTTGCCATGGGGTGAATCTGGAAATAGCGAAGTTGGACATCTAAATTTAGGACTAGGTAAAATTTTCTATCAAAATTTACCTAAAATAAATAAATCAATTAGCGATAATAGTTTTTATCAAAATGAAACGCTTTTATCGGCTTTTGCTTATGTTAAAAAAAATAAATCAAAATTACATTTGCTAGGATTAATTTCTAGTGGCAATGTGCATTCTTCCATTGATCATTTAGAAGCTTTAATAGCTTTTACTAAAGAGCAGGGGATTGAGCGACTTTTTATTCAAGCTATTTTAGATGGAAGAGATACTCCATATAATAGTGGTCTTGATTTTGTTAAACAAATTGAACAAAGTCTAGCTAGCAATGGTTTAGGAGAAATTGCTTCTTTGTCTGGTCGTTTTTATGCTATGGATAGAGACAATCATTGGGACAGAACTGCTAAAGCTTATGAAGCAATGGTTTTAGGTAAAGGCAATCAAAATCAATCAACAATAGCAGCTATTACTGAAAGTTATGAGAAAAAAATTTTTGATGAAGAATTTACTCCAACAGTTATTTGTAAAAAAAATGGTACACCAAAAGGTTTAGTGGAAGATGGAGATGCAGTTATATTTTTTAATTTTCGCGCTGATCGTACTCGCCAGATTACTAAAGCTTTTGTTCTTCCAGGACTTATTAAATTTAAACGTGACAAATTTTTAAAAAATTTGTCATTTATTTGTTTCACAGAATATGAAAAAGCTCTACCTGTGCAAATTGCTTTTTTACCAGAAACAATTGAGCAAACTTTAGGTAAAACAATATCGCAAGCTGGATTAAGTCAATTAAGAATAGCTGAAACTGAAAAATATGCTCATGTAACTTACTTTTTTAATGGTGGCGATGAAACTAAATCCTTAAACGAAGATCATATTCTAGTGTCTTCACCGGGAGTCGCTAGTTATGATTTAAAACCGGAAATGTCAGCGGCTGAGGTAACAGATATTCTTATAAAAAAAATTAATAATAATAAATATGATTTTATTTTAGTAAATTTTGCTAATGCCGATATGGTTGGTCATACAGGTAATTTAAAAGCAACAATTAAAGCAGTAGAATTCCTTGATAAATGCATTGGTAAAATTGTTAAAGCAACTCTTATTAAAGATGGTGTAGTTTTTATTACAGCTGATCATGGCAATGCAGAATGTATGTTTAATATGCAGACAGGAATGATTGATAAAGAGCATTCAAATAATCCTGTGCCTTTTATTATAGTTGGAAAGCAATATGAAGGAAAAAGTTTAAATAAACAAGATGCGCCAAGAGGTGATTTAAGCATGGTTCAATCCCAAGGTGTTTTATCTGATATTGCCCCAACTATACTTAAAGTTATGGGCATAGAAAAACCAGAAAAAATGACTGGGCGAAGCCTAATTTAGTTATAAAAGCTATAAGTCATAAATTGTAAATTATTTTCTTATGATAAAACAATTATTTCATGGAAAAATAAATAGTATTACTACCGCCGCCATATTAATTGCGGTTTCTTCTTTAATCAGTCGATTTTTGGGTATATTTCGCGATAGAATTTTAGCTGGACAATTTGGAGCTGGTGATACTTTAGATATTTATTACGCAGCTTTTCGTATTCCTGATTTAGTTTTTAATTTATTAATTTTAGGAGCTTTATCAGCTGGTTTTATTCCAATTTTTACGAGTTTAATTAAAAATAGAGAGGATGGCATTGATAAAGAAAAAAATAAAGAAACTTGGCAAATAGTTAGCGGTATTTTGAATATCGTTATAGTTAGTTTAATGTTTTTATGCGTGCTTGGAATAGCTTTTGCTCCATTTTTTATGAAACTAATTACTCCCGGTTTTAGTGGTGAAAAATTAATTTTAACAATAGCTTTAACTAAAATCATGTTTTTATCTCCAATCTTTTTAGGAATTTCCGCTGTGCTTGGTGGCGTTCTTCAGTCTTTTAAAAGATTTTTTGTTTATTCACTTTCGCCAATTTTTTATAATATAGGAATAATTATTGGTGCATTATATTTTGTGCCATTATGTGGAATTTATGGTTTAGCTTGGGGAGTTGTATTAGGCGCTTTTGCTCATTTTATTGTTCAATTACCAACGGTTCTTCATCTAGGTTTTAAATATTCTTTTCAATTTAATTTTAAAAACAAAAAAATTAGAGAAATTGGCACTATAGTAGCGCCTAGAACAATGAGTTTAGCAATTTCACAAATTAATTTAGTTGTAATAACTATTGTTGCCTCAACTTTAGCAGGTGGGTCATTAACAATTTTTAATTTTGCAAACAACTTACAATCTTTCCCTGTTGGCATTTTTGGCATATCCTTTGCTGTAGCTGCTTTTCCTGCTTTGTCAGCAGTAGCTTTTAATAAAAAAGATTTAGTCAAAAATATTTCTTTAGTAATTCGTCAAATTTTATTTTTTATAGTACCAGCAACAGTATTATTGATTACATTGCGAGCGCAAATTATTCGTGTAGTTCTTGGTTCTGGTCAATTCAGTTGGCAAGACACCATTTTAACTATTAATACTTTAGGTTTTTTTTCATTGTCTCTTTTCGCGCAAGCATTAATTCCTTTGTTAGTCAGAGTTTTTTACGCTCGACATGATTCTAAAACTCCCTTTATTATTGGAATAATTGTAGCAATTATTAATGTTTGGCTATCTTTATTATTATCAAGTAAAATGGGCGTAGCTGGTTTAGCATTGGCTTTCTCTATAGCAAATATTCTTAATTTAATAATACTTTTGTTAGCATTACATCGGAAGATCGGCCCATTAGATGAATTAAAAATTTTAATTTCAACTATTAAATTTTCATCAGCAGCAATAGTCTGCGGAGTAGTAATTCAAGGAATGAAGTTAATTATTTGGCAATATATCGATATGACTAAATTTTGGGGAGTTTTAACTCAAGGTGTAGTAGCGGGATTAATGGGTATATTTATTTATTTAGCCGTTTGTTCATTTTTAAAAAGCGAAGAATTATTTGATTTTTGGCAATCAGTCAAGCGCAAAATATCATTAAAAAAAGTAAATATTCAAGATCAAAGCGAAGTGCGAGGAATATAGGAATTAGTGGCTAGGAATGCGGTCATTTTTAAAATATTCGCTATTTATTAATTCTATAAGTTTATTTTTTATTTTCTTCCGAACTTTTTTGTCTTCCTAATTGTTTTGTTTCAGTCGAAAATTTAAAGAATTCTTTGAACATAAAATTAAATTTGCCCGAATATTTTTTCGTCAGCAGACGAAAAAATTTATTTATTTTGCATAACGTATCGGCACATGCGAAGTTACGCCTTTGGATTTTGGGCAGAGGGGTCAGGGGTGAATGCCCAAAATCCAAAACTCCTTA
>JBBTVV010000106.1:0-5490 GCA_038063135.1 Patescibacteria group bacterium | reverse complement strand
CCTAAAAATTTGAAATTTTCTACTCGAAAGAGTATTCGGCGACAGACCCATTTTAAAAAATAAATTTTTAGCAATCCCTACGAGCCGCAGCACTTCTTATATTTTTTCCCACTACCGCATGGACAAAAATCATTACGGCCGACTTTATGACCGCTAGCGTCTTTTACGGGCAAATCGCTACTTATTGCCATGCTACTTTTTTTTATTTGATTATTCAAATGTTGCATAGCAGATTGACTAACATCGCCAACTTTAAAAATAGAATAAACTACTTGCTTTTGAATTAGATTATTTAGTTCATTGTACATTATATAAGCTTCTTTCTTATATTCAACTAATGGATCGCGCTGACCATAACCTCTTAATCCAATACCACGACGCATATGATCCATAGCATCAAGATGTTCAACCCACATAATATCTATTGATCTTAACAAAATACTTTTTTCTACCTCTTGCCAACTAATATCTAATTGACTAGCCTGTTGTCTAAGTTTCTGATAATTTTCTTCGGATAATTTTATCAAATGTTCAATAATCGTTGTGCGCGCTTTTACCCTTTCTAATTTATCGCCATTATCAATAAAATGCATTAATTCTTCTCTTACTTCTTTGTCAACTGGAAAAATCGTAGAAACAACCTGATAAATTTCGGCTAAGTTCCAATCGCTAATATTTTCCGCAGCAGTATGAAAAATTATCACTTGCTCTATTTCATTTTCTATCATTTTTAAAATAATCTCAGACAATTTATTTTCTTCTTTTCCTGAAATTTCTATTTGTTCCAAAATTTCCCGACGTCTACGATAAATTGATTCACGATGCTTATTAATAACATCGTCATATTCAACTAAATGTTTTCTTGTGTCAAAATTATTACCTTCAACTTTAGTTTGAGCTGACTCAATAGCGCGAGAAATCATCTTGTTTTCAATCGGCATATCTTCAGGAACACGTAAAGTCTGCATTAACCCTTTCATTTTATCCCCACCAAAAATTCGCATCAAATCATCTTCAGTTGAAATATAAAACTGACTAGATCCTGGATCTCCTTGTCTGCCAGCACGACCTCGCAACTGATTATCAATTCGCCTTGATTCATGACGTTCAGTACCAATGATATGAAGTCCACCAACGGCAACAACTTTAGCACGATCTTCTTCACTTGCAGACTTGCCTCCTAAAATAATATCAACACCACGACCAGCCATATTAGTAGCAATAGTAACTGCGCCCAGTTTACCTGCTTGAGAAATAATAGAAGCCTCTTTTTCATGATGTTTAGCATTCAAAATCTGAGCGTTTACTCCTTCTCGCTCCAACATATCTCCAAGAATTTCATTTTTTTCAATAGAAATTGTACCAACTAAAACAGGCTGACCTTTGGCATGACGCGTTTTTATTTCTTCAATAACTGCTTTAAACTTACCGTTTTCAGAGCAATAAATTAAATCATTCATGTCATAACGAGCCATTGGATTATTGGTTGGCGCTACTACTGTTTCCAACTTATAAATTTTGAAAAACTCCTCAGCTTCAGTAATAGCAGTTCCTGTCATACCAGCCAATTTTTTATAAAGTCTAAAATAATTTTGAAAAGTAACTGTAGCTAAAGTCTGCGATTCTTTTTGAATATTAACAACCTCTTTAGCTTCTATTGCTTGATGCAATCCCTCACTATAACGCCTACCTTGCATTAATCTGCCAGTAAACTCATCAACAATTATCACTTCTCCTTCTGTAACGACATAATCACGGTCTCGCTTAAATAAAGTCATTGCTTTTAAAGCCTGCTCAATATGGTGAACGTCGCCCAACCCATCAGAAATATAAATATTATCAACGCCCAACCATTTTTCCAATTTAGCAATACCCTCTTCTGTCAAAGTAGCTGCACGCATTTTTTCATCAATATTATAATCTTTATTTTCTTCTAATCTTTTTACTAATTCTGCAAATTTATAATATTTATCAACTGATTCTTCAATTGGCGCGCTAATAATTAACGGGGTTCTCGCCTCATCAATCAAAATTGAATCTACTTCATCAATAACAGCGTAATTCAATCCTGTTTTAGATTTACTAGTTGGACGCTGAACCATTCTTTCTAAATCAGGCGCCATATTATCACGTAAATAATCAAAACCGAATTCATTATTAGTGCCATAAGTAATATCGCATTGGTAAGCTTCTTTTCTAGAAACAAGTTTTAAAACTTCTTCGTCACTTCCTTCTTGAATAGCACCCCCTTGATAAAAGAGGTCAGAGGGGCTAAGTTGAGCCATTGAAAATTTAAATGCCTGTTCATGTGTTATACATCCAATTGTTAATCCTAAAAAATTATAAACCCGCCCCATCCAGCTAGCATCTCTTTTTGCTAAATAATCATTAACTGTAATTACATGAACGCCTTGAGCAGGCAATGCATTAAGATAAGCAGCTAATGTAGCTACTAAAGTTTTACCTTCTCCTGTTTTCATTTCAACAATTTGCCCACGATGAAGCACTATTCCTCCAATTAATTGAACATCAAAATGCCGTTGCCTTAATGTTCTTCTCGCTGCCTCACGCACCACAGCAAAAGCATCAGGCAAAATTTCTTCCAAAATTTGCTCAATAATATTTTGTTTTTTTTCAACCACCTCAACTTCGCCGACTGCAACATTAAAATCCCCCGATGAGAAATCCTGATTATACGAAGAACTTTGTTCAGCAATATTTATTTTTTCATCAGACTCTTTAATCTGCGCATCTGATCCCAACATAATTCGAAACTTTGTCGTCATCGCTCTTAATTCCTCATCACTCATTGCTTGATATTTTTTCTCCAATTCATTAATCTTCACCACTATAGGATCAAGACTTTTAATTATTTTTTCATTAGGATCTCCAAAAATTTTAGTAAGTATAGACATAAAAGCAAAATTTTTAATAACTAAATTTTTAAACATTATGGGTCTGTCACCAAATACCGTATTCTGTATAAAATTCCAAATTTTTGTAAATTTTGTTAAAAACTTTTTCGCTAATATAACCATATTCCCTCAAAACTTTTTAAAAAAATTTCCTAAAAATTTAAAACTTTCTACTCGAAAGAGTATTCGGCAACAGACCCATTATATCAGTATTTTATATTTTAACTTTTAACTTTCTGTGCTCTTTTTCCATCAATCTTTTTCTCCTTATACTTTTTAATAACCTCTGCCATGTGATCTTTGACTTTATCAATTGCTTTAAATAAATCTTTTTCAGTTTTTTCAACTCGTAATAATTCTCTTGGTATCTCTAAATTCATTTCTGCGCGATAAATCTCGCCTTTCAAATGATGATTAGTAATTAACTCTACTTCAAAACTAGCATTAAGTGTTTGAATTTTTCCTAAAAATTTATCCAACATATCAACTTTTTTCTGAACATAATCCTTTATTTCACTTGTTAATTCAATGTTAGTCGCTTTAATGTTTAACTGCATAAAAATTAAGTAAATTTATTAATTTTATTAATAATTACATTTTATTCACTATTTTTTCCCAAATTGTTTTAAAAACATTACCAAATCTAGAAATATCTTTACAAGTTACTACCACAACTAAAAGCATTAATAAAAGAAAGCCGATACTATGAGCAATATTTTCTAATTCTTTTTTAACAGGAGAACCTTTAATTTTTTCAATAATTAAAAATAAAATTCTACCACCATCAAGAGCTGGAAAAGGTAAAAAATTTAAAATTGCCAAATTAATAGATAATAAAGCAATAAATTGCATAAGATAAACAAAACCCATTCGCGCTACTTCTCCAGTTAAAGCAGCTATGCCAACAGGTCCGGCCATTTCAGCGCTTAAACCATGACCCAAAATTAAACCCTTAAAAAGTTCAAAAAAAGCAACGAGAATTGCCCAAATTAAAATAAAAGTCGTTTTAATTCCTTGCCAAATTGCTATATGCCAAGGATATTTAACTATACCTGTTTCAGAAATCGCTACGCCAACACCACCTTTGCCAGTCTCCTGTCTAATCTCTGGTGTAATTTGACTAATAATTTCTGCACTACCACGTTTTATTTTATAATTTAATTTTTGTCCGGAATGTTCAGCGACATATTTTTGTAAACCACTGTAATTATTAAATTGCTGATTATCAATACCCATTATCACATCACCGACTTTCAATTCAGCTTTAGATGCAGGAGAATCTTTAAATACATTGACAATTTGTATCTTATGCTCAGATATCTGCGCTGATGGACCAACATCTCCCGTAGTCTGAGGCATTCCTATCATAAAACCAATGATAATTAATATCATTGCTAATACGCCATTCATAGCAACGCCTGCTGAAAGTATTAAAAATCTTTGCCAAATTGAATGTGAAGCAAAACTATCCGCATCTTCCTGCTCTTCTCCATTTTCTCCTTTTATTTTAACAAAACCCCCTAATGGCAACCAATTTAACGAATAAACTGTGCCAAACTTTTGATCTTCTTCAATTATTTCTCTATTACCTCTAATTATTCGCCATTTTTTTATTGCTGTTTCTGGCTCTCTCCATATTTGCCAACCGAAAATTCTTGGCGAAAAACCAATCCCAAATTCCTCGACTTTAACTTTAAATTTTTTAGCAACAGCAAAATGCCCTAGTTCATGAACAAAAACTAAGATTGATAAAACTAAAATGAAAATAATAATTGTTAATAACATGGTTAAAAATTATAAAATTTAAAATTATCTCTATATTGTCATTATTTCCTCTTCTTTCTTGTCTCTAATCTCTTTAACCTCGTTATTACGATCATTAATTGTTTCATCTAATTCTTTTATAAATCTAAATTTATCATCTTCGCTGATCTCTTTATCTTTAAATACTTCTTCTATTTCTTCTTTAATTTCATCTCTTACTTGACGCAAAGAAATTCTTGCTTCTTCCATTTTTTCGTTAAGTCTTTTTACTAACCCTCGCCTGTTTTCTTCGGTTAATGGCGAAATCATTGCTCTAATTTTATCACCTTCATTAACAATATTTAATCCTAAATTAGCAACAACCAAGGCCTTTTCAATGTCTTTTGTGACATTTTTATCCCAAGCAGTAATTACCAAACTTCTAGCATCAGGAACATTAATACTTGCTACGCCAGCCAATAATGTTCTTGTACCATAAGCTTCCACTTGAATGCCGTCCAAAACAGCAGGATTAGCGCGACCAGTCCGCAAACTAGAAATATCTTTTTTAAAAAAATCAATTACTTTAATAAAATCTTCTTGCTTGCTTTGAATATATTTGTTCATAATATTTTTATTAGCTTAGATAATAATTTTTAATTTTTAATTTTGTAATTTTTAAATAAATTTTATTTTTATATTTCGGGTCTGTCGCCGAATACTCTTTCGAGTAGAAAATTTCAAATTTTTAGGAAATTTTTTTTAAAAAGTTTTAAAGGAATATAGTTATATTAGCGAAAAAGTTTTTGACAAAATTTACAAAAATTTGGAA
>JBBTVV010000105.1:0-3038 GCA_038063135.1 Patescibacteria group bacterium | reverse complement strand
TATTTTAATTAAATTAATTAGATAATATAAACTTTTTATCTTTTGGGTCTGTCGCTGAATACCATATTCGGTATAAAATTCCAAATTTTTGTAAATTTTGTTAAAAACTTTTTTGCTAATATAACCATATTCCCTCAAAACTTTTTAAAAAAATTTCCTAAAAATTTGAAATTTTCTACTCGAAAGAGTATTCGGCGACAGACCCCTTTTAACTTACTCCTATTTACCTATTAAAAACTTTTTGTCCTCGCTTAAATTAATAAAGTCGTCAGCTTCTTCAATTAATTTTCCTGAAGTTGTTTGACGAAATGCCATTACTTCAACCAAACAGCCAGTTGTATTCTGTAAATAATTTACTAATGGAATATAATCACCATCTCCTGTAACCAAAATAATTACATCTAACTTATTTGCTAGTTTGATAGCGTCAACAGCGATTCCAACGTCCCAATCAGCTTTTTTTGCCCCGCCTGCAAAAATCTGCAAATCTTTCATTCGTACTTCAAACCCTTGTTGGCTTAAAGCTTCAAAAAAATACATTTCTTCTTCAGTTTCTGTTTTTACAACATAAGCAGTCGCGCGAATTAATTTTCTTCCTGCAACAGCTTCTTCCAAGATCTCCTCAAAATTAACTCTTTTTTTAAACAAATTCTTAGCAGAATGGTACATATTAGAAACATCGACTAATACGCCAACCCTCTGCTCTTTATGTTTTATCATCATAAAATAATGGCTATTTAAACTATAATTATAATTCGTAATTATTAATTGTTATTCCTGAACTTCCTCTTCAATCAAACTCGCTTTAAGCTCCTGTTTTGCTATTAATTCTTGTTCTATTCGAGCTCTTTCTTCTTCTTCTTCAACCATTTTTTTAGCAATTTTTAATTTTAAATTTTTAGCTAATTCACAAAAAGCTTCATTGTCTTCTTTTTGTAAATATTTCAATAATCTACGTCTTTCCCCAATCTTTTTTAAAAGACCTCTTCTAGAAGAATGATCTTGTTTGTGCTGTTGCAAATGCTCAGTTAATTTTTTAATTTCTTCGCTCAAAATAGCAATCTGCACTTGAGAAGAGCCTGTGTCAGTTGCATGAATTTTAAACTTGTCAATAACCCTTTGTTTCGTTTTTTTGTCTAACATAATGCTTCCGCCCGAACCAAGGCAAGGAGACAAATCCATGACCTAGAATGGGTACTGTTAATTTATTAATTAATTAATTTATTACAAGCCAACAATAACATTAATTGAAAAAAACCGCAAGGTGTCGTAAAATGAAATTATGAATAAATATATAACTGATTTTTTAGAATATTTAGAAATTGATAAAGGCTTGTCACAAGCTACTGTTTTAAATTATTCTTTTTATTTAAAACGTTTTGCTAAATTTGCTAAAGAGCATAATGTAATCTTACCAATCAAAATAAACAAAGAATTAGTCCATCAATACAGACTATGGCTAAACCGTTTATTAAGCGCTGAAAATAAAAATTTAAAAAAAAATACACAAAATTATCATTTAATAGCTTTACGTGGCTTTTTGAAATTTTTGGTTAAAATAGATGTTGCTTCTTTAGAACCAACTAAAATAGAGTTGGCTAAACAAGAACAAAGACAAGTAGACTTTTTGGAAGGATCTAATTTAGAAAGACTATTGGCAGCTCCTTTAAATACTTCTTCATTAGAAATTATTAAAAAAAGAGACAAAGCAATCTTAGAATTATTTTTTTCAACAGGATTACGTGTTTCAGAATTATGTAAATTAAAAATTGAAAATATAAATTTTAAAAAAAATTATAAAAGCTCACAGCAAATCAACACTTCCAATAAAACTGGTGAATTTACTGTACGTGGCAAAGGATCAAAATTACGCATTGTTTTTTTATCAACTGATGCAAAATATTGGTTAGAAAAATACTTAAAAATACGCAAAGATTTTAATCCATATTTATTTATCAGTCATGATAAAGCAACTAAAAACAGAAAAGAAGAAACAAACATAACTCCTAGAACAATTCAACGATTAGTACAAAAATATGCAAAAATTGCCGGAATCACTAAGCAAGTAACACCACACACAATGCGTCATAGTTATGCCACTAATTTATTAATAAATGGCGCCGACATTAGAAGTGTCCAATCAATGTTGGGACATTCATCTATTACAACAACCCAAATTTATACCCACATCACAGACCAGCAATTAAGAGATGTTCATAAAACCTTCCACGGATTACATAAAAAAAAATAAATTGACAAATTTTTAGACTTTGATATTATAATAATACCCAATTTAAATGGGTTTTAATTTTTAAAAATTCTTGCAAATCTGACTTTTGTCAATTTGAAAGAAAAGAAAAAAACTATGACAGAGCAAGCAACTGACAAATCGTTCTTGGAGTTTGTTGTTAAAGCCATTGTTTCTATGCCTGACGCAGTATCAGTTGAAAGAACAGTGGATGAAATGGGTGTATTATTAACTTTAAAAATTGATCAATCTGACATGGGTTATGTCATTGGTCGAAAAGGTCAAACAGCTCAAGCATTACGAACTTTGTTAAAAATTATTGGCGCAAAAAACAATGCTCGCGTTAATTTAAAAATTTACGAACCAGAAGGTTCTAGAAGACCTGAAAGAAGCTCTAATCTTGACGTTGATACTTCATCCGTTGATGATCTAAGAATATAAATTAGATTGATTATAGTAAATAAAAAACCACAGAAATTTCTGTGGTTTTTTATTTACTAGATCTGTTACCAAAATCATTATTCAACCGCTGGATTATCTACTACCGGATTAACTACTGGTTCAACTATTGTTGGCGCAATAGGACTTTCCGTTGTTTCTATCGCCTCTGTTTTAATCTCTATTGCGTTGCATTTGCCTTTTACTTTTACCCATTCACCATTTTCAATCCAAGAGCAATAAGTTTCATTAGTGACTTTATCAACCATTTGAAATTCATTTGTTGTTATTCGTCCGGCAACCATCTCCTTCACCTTTGCAACTCCATTTTCCACAACAAGTCCTAATGAAG
>JBBTVV010000104.1:0-3213 GCA_038063135.1 Patescibacteria group bacterium | reverse complement strand
ATTTACAAAAATTTGGAATTTTATACCGAATACGGTATTCGGCGACAGACCCTTATTATTATTTTCCAATAAATTTTACTTTATCGTTGCTTTTTTTAATTTCCTTGATAATTTTAATAATCATCTTGCTTGTAATATCTCTTCCTCCTAAACCAACAATAAAACTTTGTATTTTCGTTTTTATTTTATTTTGACAAATTGCTTTTATATCAGAGGCTAAACATCCCATTTGTCCTAAGGAAATGGATTTATCTAAAACAGCGATATACTTGGCAGGTTTTAATATTTGTAAAATTTCTTTTTCAGGAAATGGTCTAAAACATTTAATTTTTAAAATGCCAACGTTATTAGAATTTGGAAGTTTATTAATAGTATCTTTAATTGTTCCAATAACAGAACCTATTGCTACGAGAATAATTTCTGGATTTTTTGAACCAGTGTATTCTATTAGACCATTATTTATTTTTGGTTTTAATAAATTGAATTTTGAATTTTGAATTTTGAATTTTGAATTAAATATTATAAATTCTTTTTTTATAATTTCAAGACTATTAATTAAATCATTATGTAATTCTTGTCTAATTTCCATATAATGCGTTGGTGTGACTAATGAGCCTAAAGTTACAGGATTTTCTGTATTTAAATATTGTCCAGCGATTGGTTTGTAATTAGGTAAGTATTTTTTAATAAGTTTTGTGTCTGGAATAATGACAGGCTCATATGAATGGGTTAAAATAAAACCATCTACATTAACCATTACTGGTAATTTTAATTGTTCTGCTAATTTATATGCCATAATATGCTGATTAACAGCTTCTTGATGATCTTCAGCAAATAATAAAATCCATCCAGCATCACGAATTGTCATAACATCTTGCTGATCATTCCAAATATTAATTGGCGCTGATACCGCTCGATTAGCGCAAGTCATAACAATTGGAAGTCGCATTCCGGCGATGTTATAGACTACTTCTGTCATTAAAAGTAGTCCTTGTGAACTTGTTGCGCTATAAACACGAACGCCTGTAGCGCTAGCTCCTAAAACAATGGAAGCTGCTGCAAATTCACTTTCAGCGCGAATATATTCATAATCAACTTGACCATCGGCTTTAAATTTTGCCAAGTCTTCAACAATATGAGTTTGTGGAGTAATTGGATAAGCAGAAATAACCGCTGGAGCGATATTTTTTATAGTTAAAGCAATAGCGCGGGAACCTTCTAGAATTTGGGATTTATTTAATTGTTGTTTTTCTTTTTTAAAATTCATAAATAGTATTCAAAAATTTGAAATTGAAAATTTTATTTATTTTCTTTCTCCATTACAATCGCTTTAACAATGCATTCTTCAGCGCATAAACCACATCCTTTGCAATAGTCATAATTAGTAATTGGTTTTAATTTTTTGTATTGTTTTAAATTTTCCATAGCAATACATCCTTCTGGACAGATGCGTGAGCAAAAACCGCAAGAAATGCATTTGTCATAAAAAAACTTTGGTTTAAATGTACGCCAACCATCTGTTTTATTTATGATTGTGGTATTTGGTTTTACAGTAATGTCCATAAAAATTATAAAATTATTTTTAAAAATTAAAAATTATTTTGATAAGCTTTCTCTACTGCTTTTATATTTTTATTAATTAATTCTTTATTTTTATCAGCAAATTTTTCTTTAATAGCAATTATTAAAGAATTAATACTGATTATATCTGTAAATTTAATTAGAGCGCCTAAAATTACTGTGTTGACAATATTTTTTCCAAGAATTTCCATTGCTATTTTGGTGGCGTCAATCGTATAAATATTTGATTGAGGAAGTTTTAATTTTAAATCAGTTTTCTTTTTTGCTGTATTAATAATTATTTTTGTTTTTGAATTGATTCCATTTGTTAAGCTTGGATTATTTAATAATGTTGAATCTTGAATGATTAAAATATCAGGTTGATAAATTTGTTCATGCGTTTTTATTGGCTTGTTGTCAATCCTAACATAAGATTCTACAGGTGCGCCAGTACGTTCTACGCCGAAAGAGGGAAATGCTTGAGATTGTTTTCCATTTATAAAAGCGGCAATAGCGATTAGCTCAGCAGCCGTTACCACTCCTTGTCCACCACGACCATGTATTCTTATCTGCAACATATTATTATAAAATTAAAAATTATTTTAACATTTCTTTTATAATTTGAATAAATGCATCATGCGGAATATCTCCTTCAATTTTATGTTCGTTAATAAACCAAATTGGTGTGCCTTTTAAATTTAGTTTTTCCCCTTCATTAAAGTCTTTTTGGATTTCTTCTAGGTGTTTTTGTTTTGTAAGGCAATCAGTGAATTTATCAACATCAGCGCCGATTTGTTTAGATAATCCAATTAATTGTTGATTAGTTTTAATGCCTTGATTTTGAAATAATTTATCATGCATTAACCAGAACAACCCTTGTTCTCCAGCGCAACGACTTGCCATTGCTAGTAATAATGATTCTTCACGCAAAGGATAATCTTTAAAAACTATTTTAACTTTTTTATGATATTTTAAACTGATTTCTCTAATATTAGGATATGAGTTTTTGCAAAAAGGACAAGCAAAATCACAGAATTCAATAATTGTTATTTTAGGCTTGGAAGCGCCTAGCCAGAAATTATTTTGAGTTGATATTTGATATGTCTTGTCGGTTAATTTAAATTTTTGGCTAATTATATTATACTGGTTTTGTTTAACTAAATCAAAAAAATAAAAACTTATAGCAATTAAAAAGATTAAAATAATTGTTAAAATAACAATTAAACTAATTTCCCACCATGTTTTGCGCCATCTTTTTTTTGTGATCACGAGATTGTAGGGTCTGTCGTTAAATACTCTTTTGAGTAGAAAATTTGAAATTTTATACTGAATACGGTATTCGGCGACAGATTCTTGTAATAATTTATTAAATTACTTATTATATATACGAACTTTATTATAGCATTTAAAAAAAAATATATGAAATTAATACTTGCGTCAGATTTAAGTTTTCTTTTGAAATACGGTTATAACTTAACAGGGATACCAAAGTCTGAAATGAAGATTGGATATGTTACGACCGCCTCAAAAGGCGCAAGAACTGATTTTAATCAAAAATTGAAAATTGTTATTTGTGGTGAAGGGTATTTTATTGGGTTTGTCGCCGAATACTCTTTCGAGTAGAAAATTTCAAATTTTTAGGAAATTTTTTTA
>JBBTVV010000103.1:5223-7769 GCA_038063135.1 Patescibacteria group bacterium | reverse complement strand
AGACCCTAAATAAATTGTTCCTAACGTTAAAAAAACGCCGAGAAAAACTGTCATGATTTTGTTTGAAATCATAATTTATATTTAATTAATTAAATAATCTGTATATATTGCTCGTATTTATTTTTGACATTAATTTGTCATTACTTTACGATTCCTTCAAGTCCTGGCATTTTCTCTCCACTAAGATAAGCTAGCATCGCTCCCCCGCCTGTTGATACCCAATCAATGTGTTCAGACATTTTTGTTATTTTTAATGCTTCAACAGTTTCTCCGCCACCAACTACGCCAAAGGCTTTGCCAGTAGAACGACTGGCTATTAATCTTGCGACTGCCAATGTGCCATATTTAAAATGTTCATTCTCAAAATAGCCCATCGGACCATTCCAAATAATTGTATTAGCTTGTTTAATAAAGCTAGCATAAAGCTTGATAGTTTTTGGTCCAATATCTAAAATCATATCCTTTTTTTCAATCTTATTAATGCTTTTAGCAATAGCATTACTTTTATCTTTTCTATTACTAACAATTGCATCTATTGGTAAAATTATTTTAGCATTATTTTTTAATTTAGTAACTATTTTAATACTATCTTGATCAATAATTGAACGACCGACTTCAAAACCATAACTAGCAATAAAATTATTAGCTAGCGCTCCACCAATTAACATTCGATGAGATTTTCTAAGTAATTTCTTTATTAAAATGGTTTTAGTCTTCATTTTTACACCGCCGATAATTGATATTAATGGTTTTTTTGGTTTATTTATTTTATTTAAATTTATAATTTCTTTTTCCAAAAGTAATCCGACATAAGCTGGTAAATATTTTTTTATAGCGCTTACTGAAGCATGATTACGATGACAAACAGCAAAAGCGTCATTAATATATAAATTAGCTAAATTAGCTAATTGTTTAGCAAATTTTTTATCATTTTCTTCTTCTCCTTTATTAGAACGTAGATTTTCTAAAAATAAAATTTCTCCTATTTTTAATTTATTAACTGCTTTAATGACTAATTCTCCACAGCAATTATTAATAAAATTAACTTTTTTATTCAACAATTGACTGAGTCGCTGAGCAATCGGTTTTGTGGAAATTTTAATTTTGCTAGTTGATGCTCCTGTTAGATGAGTAGCTATAATTAAATGACAACCATATCGTAAAAGAAATCTAATTGTTGGTAAAGCCTGAATAATTTTATAATCTTCTTTTATTACTCCGTTTTCTATAGGCACATTAAAATCTACTCTCAAAAAGACTATTTTTTTATCTAAATTTTTCGCTTGTCTAATAGATTTTATTATCATATTATTTTAACTGTCCTAAAATTATTTCAACTTGTTTTTTTTCTCCCTGTCTCCAATATGTAAGATTAATTTTATCTCCAGCAAAATGTTGTTGAATAATTTTTGTTAGATTGTTATTCTCATCTAATTCTACATTATCAATAGAAGTAATAACGTCGCCTGCTTTTAAATCAGCTAAAAAAGCTTGACTATCTTTTTCAATCGAAACTCCATTAGAATCTTTGCTAATAACTGCGCCATTTTTAAAATAATTATTGCTACTACCATCAATCAAAGCTAATTTTGTTAAATCTATATAATTTACGCCAAGACTAGCGCGTCTAATTTCTTTATATTTTAAAAAGCTATTAATAGCTCCTGTGAAATGACTAATCGGTCTAATAGTCCCGCCACTATCAACTCCTTGATGATCAGCAAGAGCTATTATATCTCCTGATAAATTAAAGAAAAATGTGCCATTAAAAAATTGTTGTGATGAATCATCAAGAATAATATATCCAAATAAACCATCGCTAGAACTAATTAATTCGGAATTTTTAACTTGTTGATTAATTATAGACGTCAAGATATTGTTTCCTCTAAAATCAATTGCAATAACTAAGTTACCATTTTTTATTTCATCACTATTAGCAAATTTTCTAACAGGCAAATCTTTTGCCAGTATATGAATAAAACTAAAATTAGTTAAATTATCTTTAATAATTTTATCAATAGAATAAATATTTTTGTCTTTAGTGATAAAGACATAATTAATCGGATTATTTACCACTTCTTTTGGTAAATCACTAATTATCCAACCGTCGCTTGTTATAATTAGTCCTTGCCCGATACTTTGGTCTAATTGATAATAATTATTTAAATTAAAATTAATACTAGAACTTCTTTTTACTGTTGCTTGTTTTTTAAAAATGCCAACTATACTTGTGCTTACTGAATCAATTGTTTCATTTACTTTTACATTTTGCTCAATAACAATATTTTTCGCATCTTTAATAACTACACCTTGATTATTGTAATCATGAGAAAAATTTACATCTTTTAAAAGAGCTTCGTTATCAAATAAATATCCTCTCGCGACTATTTCACCAACTATACCAGCAGTTAATCCAAAAATTACTGCTAGAATAATTGTTAATAAAAAATTATTTTTTTTCATATAGATTAGTTAAAAGTCTATAAATTTCTTAAAGCCATGATTTTAATTTTATAATTTTTAATTTTTAAATAATTTTTAATTTT
>JBBTVV010000103.1:0-5123 GCA_038063135.1 Patescibacteria group bacterium | reverse complement strand
ATAATTTTTAATTTTTAAATAATTTTTAATTTTATAATTTTTAATATTAATCTATAAATTACAGATGAACTTTTAACTAATTTTAACTCTTGACTAGCCTATATCCATTGCGATGTAAGTAAAATTAAAAATAAACTAATTAAACCAATTGTTAAATATATTTTTATTGTTTTTTTATTTAATTTATCAAGTAAATGCTCTTTTATTAGACTAATTAAAATATAATAATCAATAGTTAGGATTAATCCGGCAATATTATAATTAAAAGGCAAAAAAGAGATCGGCCATGAGAACTCAAATAAGATTAAACAACAAACTAAAATATAAGGCAAACTTTTTTTAAAATCAATTTTATTAGCCCAAATACTTTGATAAATAATTAGAAAAATAATTATTAACATAACTATTTCTAATATCCAAATCGGTAAGTTTAGGAAAGATTGCAAGCCGTAAATAGTGGAAGTCAAAAGAAAAAAAGTCAGCAGATTACCATAAGATGAAATATTTTCAATACTAAAAGTTTTATAAAATTGAGGGCGAATTAAATAATGATAAACACAGTATAAATAAAAATATAAAAATATTGTATTAGCAATAAATAGTAATTGTATTAAAATTTTATTATTTAAAAATATTGAATAAGCTATAACCATTGACGACATTAAAGCTGGTAAAATTAAAAAATTCCACCATTGTTTGTCAGTTTTGCTAGCTCTAGTTAATTGCCATAATGTGAAAAAAATAATTGAATTAATTAATATTAAAATTATGTAAATTAGTTTTGGATAACTAGAAAATGTTTCTAAAAGAATAAAAACAATTAAGGGGGTTAATAATGGCAATAAATAATTATATTTCATGTATTTTTTGTATTTTTGAAATAATTGCTAATTAAATATCCAACTATAATCTATTTTAATTTGATTAATTAGTTGTTGAGCAATTATTTTTTCTGCTTCGTCTTTATTGGTTAGATAATTTTCCATTCGAGTTAATGTTAAAACTAAATTAATATGCAAGTCTTTAAATTTAGTTGGTACTTGTAAATTAAGTAATTTGTTTTTTGTTTGAACTATTTGACCTAATGTATAGTCATTAGTAGATATTAATTTTTCATAATAATTAAGAATCTTTTTTACTTGCGCTTTGTATTTCTCTTCCATTTGCGCAGTAGTAATATTATTTGTTGCCAAATTTGATTGATTAACTTTTTGTACTGTTTTAGAAGTAATTATCAAATAAGTAATTACTAATAAAGAAACAATAATTAAGCTAATTAAAATTTGTTCTCTTTTTTTATTCATAATTTTTTGCGTCAATTTCTTGCCAATCATTAATTACATTGTCCCACTTAAAAACATTTAGTTTAGAACTTTTTTCATTTTCGCTATAAACATATTCTACTTTTGTTTCAGAACCAATACGATTAGAATAAATTGTTTTTTTATCCAAAATAGCTGGCTTAATAACATATTCCAGTTTTATTTTTCCTAGAGGTCCTTGAAAAACAATATAATCAATATCAATGCCACCAGCTTCATCTAAATGACTTTGACCAGAATCTTCAACTGGAAAATTATCTTTAATTTTTCCTTTAATATCTTGCCATTTTTCTAAAATCATAATTTTTAAAAAATTAATAATAATTAATTTTAACACAAATATATATAAATTCAAAATGACGCGATGACATTACACTTAACTCCTAATTCCTGACTCTATTGCCTTTGCTACATTTTTATCAGTTACTGATGGTAGTATTTTTTCTTTTGTTGGTGTAATTGTATAAGCTAATGATGTCGCTGCTTTTACTTTTATTTGCGTAGTAATATGTCTAATTCGTTGATTAAGCAACCCTCGAAATAATCCAGGAAAAACTAATGCATTATTAATCTGATTAGGAAAATCTGATCTACCTGTGCCAATAATTGATGCCCCTGCTAAAAAAGCTTGATCTGGCATTATTTCTGGAATTGGATTTGCCATTGCAAAAATAATTGGATTAATAGCCATAGTTTTTATCATTTCTTGTTTTAATAAATCTCCTTTAGAAACGCCGATAAAAACATCACACTTAACAATAGCCTCTTTTAATCCGCCAGTAATTTTAGATTTATTAGTTTGTTTAGCAATTTGAACTTTAAAATCATTTAGATCTGATCTATTATCATAAATTGCTCCTTTGCTATCAACTAAAATAATATCAGCAACGCCCTGACTAATTAATAATCGTGTGATACCAATACCACCAGCGCCAGCGCCATTAATTATAATTTTTAATTTTTTAATATCTTTCCCTGTAACACGACAAGCATTAATTAGCGCTGCTAAAACAACAATCGCCGTGCCATCTTGATCATCATGAAAAACAGGAATAGACAACTCTTTTTCTAATCTTTCCAATATTGTAAAGCAACGTGGCGCTGAAATATCTTCTAAATTAATTCCTCCAAAACTAGGCTCAATTAATTTACAAAAATTAATAATTTCTTCAGTATCTGTTGTTTTAATACAAAGCGGAAAAGCATCAACGCCAGCAAATTCCTTAAAAATAATAGCTTTGCCTTCCATCACTGGCATAGCAGCTTCTGGTCCTAAATCACCCAAACCTAAAATAGCAGTGCCATCACAAACAATTGCAACTTGATTAGCGCGATTAGTTAATTTCCAAGACATTTCTTTATCAAAACCAATAGCGCTAGAAACAGCAGCTACACCGGGAGTATATGCTAAAGACAAATCATCTTTAGTTTTTAGTTCCACCTTTGATTTAATCTCAATCTTCCCTCTTTTTTGTTGATGAAGTTCAATTGATTTTTCTGAATAATCCATAAATATTAATTTATTTATATTGTTAATTCGTAATTGTTGATTTACATTGCTTTATCAAGCGCTAAATTAACTAATTTATCAGCATGTTTATTTTTTTCTCTAGAGATATGTTTAAAAACTATTTTTTTAAAACTAATACTAATATTATATGCTTCAACAAATAACAACGCTAAATGCTGATCTTTAACTCTATATTCTCTATTTAATTGTTTAACGACTAATTCAGAATCTAAAAAAACCTCAATCTCTTGTCCACCCAATTCTTTAGCTTTTACTAAGCCAGCTATCAATGCCTTGTACTCAGCTTGATTGTTAGTAGCATTACCAATATATTTAGAAATTTCATCAATAATATCTCCTTTTTCATCAAAAATAACAACGCCAATCCCAGAAGGACCAGGATTTCCTCGCGCGCCTCCGTCAGTATAGATAGTTAATTTATTATTCATATAAGAGTGTGTAATGTATAATTTTAATATCTACAACATTCATCTGTGTAGTTTTTCTACCATTGAATTCATTAAATTCAATATAATAAACAACATCAACTTTATCACCAATTTTTAATTCGCGCCATTTTTCTGTTTGTCTAAAAGCGACAGCCCAAAAATTACCAAATCTAAATTTTACATGCTGACCATCAGCACCCATAATTATTTTATCAATAATAATTAAGTTAAAACTAACAAATTTTGGTCGCAAATTTCCTTCGCCAAATGGTTCAAATTCTTCTAGTTTTTCTACTAGTTGATCATTTATTTCTGATAGATCTAACTCAGCTTCAATAATTAATTTAAAAGTTAAATCAATTCCAATAAGTTGTTCTTTAGCAATCTTTTTCAAATCAATTACAAATTTAAGCAAATCAACTTGATTATTAACAGTAAATCCGCAAGCTTGAGCATGTCCACCAAATTTAACTAAATATTGTTTTACTTGTTCAATCGCTTTTGTTATATTAAATTCTTCTATACTACGTCCTGATCCTTTTATTTCTTTGTCCATTTTAGTAATAACTAAAGTTGGTCGAGAATAAAGTTCACATATTTTCCCAGCCACTAAACCGATCACACCTTCAGGCCAATCAAGAGCTTTTGCATTTTTATCTAAACTTGGTGAAACAAGAATTAATATTTTATCATCTAACATCTCTTTTTCAACTTTTATTTTGCAAGATTCAACTATTGTTTCAGTTAATTTTTGTCTTTCAGAATTTTTAATATTTAATTTTTCAGCTATTAGTTTGGCTTCTTTTTGATCTTTTGTAATTAAAAGTCTAAAAGCAGTGTTAGCATGATCAAGTCTGCCAGCAGAATTAATTCTAGGAGCAATTTGCCAACTAATATTCCAAGAACTAATATCTTTTTTTGGACCATTGCCCTGAGCTACTTTAATTAATTCACTTAAACCAATTCTAGGCGATTTATTAATAATTTTTAATCCTTGATTAACTAAAATTCTATTTTCGCCAATTAAATTTACACAATCAGCAACAGTACCCACTGTTACCAAATCTAAAATTCTTTCTTCAAGTCTTTTTTTCTGTTCTTCTGTTAATTTGGATTTTTTAATTAGAGCCAGTATTAATTTAAAAGACACGCCAACGCCAGCTAATGATTTAAACGGATAATCTTCTGCATGAGGGTTGATAATTAAACAATCAGGCCAATCATTTTTATCAGCAGGTGCTTCATGATGATCAGTAATAATAACATCTAAGCCCAAATTTTTTATATAAGCAATTTCTTTTTTATTTCGAATGCCATTATCTACTGTGATAATTAATTTTGTTTCAGCTCGCGCTATCTCGTCAATAGCTTTTTCATTCAAGCCATATCCTTCTCTCGTTCTGTCAGGAATATACACACCAACATTGGCTTTAAATATTGTTAAAATTTCCACCAAAATTGCAGAAGCTGTTATTCCATCAGCATCATAATCACCATAAATTACTATTTTATTTCCAGCCTTAATATGATTGATAATTAAATCGACAGCTTCATTCATGTGTTTAAATAAAAAAGGATCAAGTAAATCGTTGTAATTAACTTGAAAAAATTTTTTTATTTCTTCTTTTTCTATTAATCCACGGTTAGCCAATAGTTGTAAAATCACTGGATGAAAATCAGAATATTGTTTTACTAATTTTCCATTAACTTTAGGGATAATCTGCCAAATATACATAGAGGGATTAAGGATTAAAGATTTTTAAAATTTTCTACTCGAAAGAGTATTTAGGGTCTGTTGCCGAATACCGTATTCGGTATAAAATTCCAAATTTTTGTAAATTT
>JBBTVV010000102.1:0-6186 GCA_038063135.1 Patescibacteria group bacterium | reverse complement strand
TTCCTAAAAATTTGAAATTTTCTACTCGAAAGAGTATTCGGCGACAGACCCTAAACACAACAAACGAATTAATTATTATAAATATTAACTGAAAAGTTTAATTATGTCAATTTTTTTCTGTTTCAATGCTTACAATCTGCCAATTTTTTCCTGATACTTTTTTTATATTAAATTTTACATCTTTTAAAATACTACTTTTTGCTATATTTAAAATCCCAAATTCTAAATTTTCCAAACTTATATCTTCCATATGTTCTTCAAAACCATCATGAGCTAAAGAAACGCTCCCAATTTCCAAAAAAATGGATTTAATATTTTTTAAACTTTTCTCATTAATAACTTGAATAACAGTATCAATTATTTCTTTAGCCAATAAAAAATCATGCATACATAAGTTAGTTAAAAGTCAATGGAATTTACTTTATAAACTTTAATGAACTGCGCAACTTACACATGGATCGTAAGCCCGAATTAATGCGCGCATTTTTTTTTCTTTTCGTTTGTTAGTTAAATTTGGCAATTGTGAGAGATAAACGGCTGCGTTGTCTTCTAAATGCGTTAAAAATTGCGCTGTTGGAGTAATGATGTTAACTTTTTTTATATAACCTTTTAAGCCGATATTAACACTATAATACAATGTTCCTCGTGGCGCTTCTATCGCGCCGACTCCTGATCCTTTTTGTATTTTATATTCTTTAGTTAGCGCATTTTCCAAATCAGAATCAACTAAAATATTAAGCATTCTGATTGATTCTTCAATAAAATTAACTATTTCAACCATCTGATATACCACATTATGAAAAGGATTATAATCTGGAAATTTATAGCCGAGTTCTTTTAAGTATTTTTTCGCTTTTGGCAATAATTTATCATGTTGATTATTAATACGCGCAATTGCTCCTACCATATAGCTATCTTTACTATCAAATTGAACTCTTTTAATAATTTCTCTGGGTTTTTGAATTTCATGAAAATTATTTTGAAATTTTTCCAAAGGAATATTTAATCCTTTATTAGAAATAATATTACCATCATAAATAGCATATTCGCCTTCTTTTCCTAAGCAAACATATTCTGATATTCTTGAAAATTCTGGAACTTTTATTTTACTAAAAAATTCCCCCAGCTCCAAGGCCAATAAAAGCGCTTCTTTCCCTTTTTTAATTAGTTCTTTAATTTCAAGAATAGTTGGAACTTTTTTAAAACCGCCAGACTCATTTGTAAGAGGATGAATTGCGCGTCCTCCAATAATTCTTATTATTGATAATCCAAATTCGCGAATTTGAATTACTTTTTTAGTTTCTACTGGATATTTTTTAGTTAGAATAAGATCATTTTCAATATCCAAAAAATCCGCTAAAGACAAAAAGAAAAGATGCAATCCATGTGAATGAATAATCTGCCCCCATTCTAAAAGTTTTCTTAACTTTATAGTTTCTGCACTTACTTCAATTTTTAAAGCTTTTTCAATAGCTTGAATAGAAGTAAGATTATGAACTACAGGACAAATACCACAAATTCTCTGAGCAATAATTGGCATATCCTTAAAATGACGTCCAATAAGAATTCCTTCAATTAATCGAATTCCTTCCTGTACCTCCAATTTAGCAGATTTTACATCGCCATTTATAACTTTCGCCATAAATCCAGCATGCCCTTCTATTTTTGCAATGTGATTAATTTTTATATTCATAAAAACAAAAAATTAAAAATTTTTGTAAGAGATATCGTCTCTTAGTCCATAAATTTCTGTTATATTTTTAAATTCTTGATCAGTTATCATTTTTTTAAGCATGCAACGAATGGTTTTTATGTTTCCACTTTTTCTTAAGCCTCTGCATCCCTGACAACCCATACGAGAAGTTGGGCATATTGCATCACAGCCACCTAAAATTATTGGACCAAAGCATGATTTATTTTCTAATAACAAACACTTATTTCCTTTCTTGCGACATTCTATACACACTGACTGATCTGGAATGATTGGAATATTGCCTGCCAAAAGTTCTGGAAAATATTTTAAAAATTCATCTCCTGATATCGGGCAACCTGGAAAAACAAAATCTACTTTTACAAAATTATTAACTTCTTTTATCTCAGGATTAAAAATTTCTTGAACATGCTTATATACTTGTTTAATAGTTGCTTTTCCTTGTTGATAATTTTTTATTTCTGGTACTCCACCCATTGCTGCGCAATTTCCCAAAACAATTAGAAGCTTGCTACGTTTACGTAATTTTAACAAAATTTTTATATTATCTTTAGTCATCGGACTTCCTTCTACTATTCCAATATCCAATTTTCCACCTTTATCTTTTTCATCTTCAAACAATCTAAAATCAATCATTTCTACCTTGCTCATAAAATCTAAAAATTTTTCTCCCAAATCAAATAGCGTAAATTGACATCCTTCGCAAGAAGTTAAACTTACAATAGCAATTTTTTTTAGCTTTGGTTTCATAATTATAGTATACTATATTCATAAAGTTTATTCAAAAAAACTTCTTACGGGTCTGTCGCCGAATACTCTTTCGAGTAGAAAATTTCAACTATTTTCTTATGCCTTTATTTAATTATCCAATAAAAAATAAAAAAATTATTCTCGCATTAGGATCGGAATCAGCTGGTAATTTTTCTATTTATTTTAAAAAAAAATTTTTCTTTTCAGAAGATTTTGGAGATCTTTTAGATGAAAAAAATTACAAAAATTATAAAAAATCTATCCTAGCTTTTTTTAAAAAAAATAAATTAAAACCAAATATAATTTTAACAGACTTACATCCTTTATACAAAACTACAATCTGGGGAAAAATTTTAGCAAAAAAATATAAAGCAAAACATATCCAAGTTCAGCACCATATTGCCCATATTTTTTCCGCAATCGGAGAAACTCAACTCAATCCCCCTGCCCCCCCTTATCAAGAGGGAATTAATCAAGGAGACATTGCTCAAGAGGGCATTGCTCAAAATTATATAGGGATTGCTTGCGATGGAACTGGGTTTGGATTAGATGAAAAAATTTGGGGAGGAGAGGTGTTTCAAATTTTCAACTTTCAAACAAATTCAAAATTCAAAATTCAAAATAATAAAAAATACGAGATTAAAAGAATTGGACATTTGGAAAATCAGATTATGATTGGAGGAGATTTAGCGATAAAAGAACCTGCGAGAATGCTTATCGCCATTCTAGCAAAAATTACGAATTACGAATTACGAATTACGAATAAATCTCAAACTCTAAATCTAAAATCTAAAATAGATCTTAAATCTAAAATCTTAAATCTAAAATTACAGAAAAACTTTATTTATCAATTTGTTAAAAAATTTTATACAAAAAATCAATTTGAACTTTTATATAATCAATTACAACAAAATTTTAATTGTCGGGAAACTTCAAGCGCAGGAAGAATTTTAGATGCAGTTTCTATATTATTAGGGCTTTGCCAAAATGAAAGAAAGTATAAACATGAACCAATTAAATTATTAGAAAAAAATTCAACAATACCATACAGAATAAAGTCAAAAATTAAAAATCAAAAATCAAAAGTTATTTTAGAAACTACCCCTCTTTTTGAATATTTAATAAAAAATTTACATCGCAACAAAAAACGACTCGCCGCAACTGCCCAGCGTTATATTATACAAGGGCTTTATGAAATTATTTTTAAATCTAAAATCATAAATCATAAATCTAAAATATTCATTGCAGGCGGTCTTGCTAATAATAAAATTTTTTCGGCTTATGCGGAATCCAGAAATATTTATTTAAATAAAAAAATCCCACGGGGTGACGCAGGGTTGAGCTTTGGACAAATTGTTTGGTATTTAAAAAATTAACAAATCCTTGGGATTAATTTTCCTCTTGGCATTTCAATTTGCCGAAAGCTACCTAATTTTGTTTTTAAAAAAACTCCTTCTCCTTTTTCAGTTCTGCCAATTATTTTTGCTTCTTGATTAAATTCTTTTAAAATCTTTAAAACTTTATTAACATTTTTTAACGAAACTGAAGAGATAAACCTGCCTTCTGAAGCAAAAGAAAAAAAATCAATTCCTAAAAGCTCGGATAATGCGATTGTTTCTTTTTTATAAGGTAATAATTTCTCATCTAAAATTATTTTTACTTTTGATTTTTTTGCTATTTCCACAATATTAGCTGATAACCCTCCACGGGTTGGATCTTTACACGCGTTTAAATGTTTACCAACTAATTCTAGTTCTTTATTTAATGACTTAGAATCACTTTTAATATTAGTTTGATAATTAAATCTTTTTGAAAGAACTGCTACGGTATGCTCGCCTAAGTCGCCAGAAACAATAATAAAATCACCAGCCATAGCGCCATTATTCTGAATTATTTTTTTTGCCAGCCCAACGCCAGATGTTGTAATTTCAATTTTATCTATTTTTCCTTTTTCTAAAACTTTTGTATCGCCAGTTACAATCGGCACGCCTAATTGAACTGAAATTTTATTTATTGAAGAAATTATTTTCATTAAATCTGTTCGCGAAAATCCCTCCTCAATAACAATACTTAAAGAGATTCCCAATGGTTTTGCTCCCATTACCGCTAAATCATTAATTGTTCCGCAAATAGCAATTTTACCAATATCGCCACCTGGAAAAAAAATTGGATCTACAATAAAAGCATCAGTAGTAAAAACTAATTTTTCTTTTCCTAAATCAAAAACAGCCCCATCATCTTCAGTATTTTGCCACTTATCTTTAAATTTTAAAATTCCCCGAATTTCTTTTAACAACTCCCAAGACGCATAACCACCTGATCCGTGATCTAAAGTTATATTATTATTTAAGCTTTTCATTGGCGAATTTTTTAGGGTCTGTCGCCGAATACCGTATTCGGCGACAGACCCTTTTAATTAATTATATCTATATTTCACATTACATGCGCCTTCCATGGAAACCATACAAGGACCAATCGGATTTTCTGATGTGCAAACTTTTTTAAACAAAGGACATTCTTGAGGACTTTTAAGTCCACGAATTATTTCACCACATTTACAACTTGTTAATTTTCGTGAAAAAGAAAAATCTACTTGATCTAAAATCTTTTTATACTTTATTTTTGCGTTAAATTTTTTATACTTATTTTTTATTTCTAAACCTGATTGTGGAATAACCCCAAACCCTCTCCAATTTCCATCAGTAATATCAAAAACATCAAAAATTTCTCGTCGCGCTTTAGGATTTCCTTGTTTTTTTACTAATCGTAAATATTCATTTTCAACAATCGTTTTATTGTCAAAAATTTGTTTTAATAACATATATATTGCTACCAGAATATCTTCAACTTCAAAGCCAGCTATAACTTGTGAAACTTTCATTGATTTATATGGCTCAACTCCAATAATTGTGGAAACATGTCCTGGGCAAAGAAATCCATCAATTTTTAATTCTCCAATTTTAAGAAGCGCTTGCATCGCTGGCAAAAATAATTTATGGATAGAATAAACAGTTAATCCTTTTTTAATCGCATAGGCTGTCATTGGCGCTGTAGTTTCAAAACCTAGCCCAAAAAAAACTAAATTAGTATAATTTTTTTGAAGTTTTAAAGCATCTTCTATAGAATAAACAGAAAATACTAGAGATCCTTTTTCCCGCGCTTGATCTAAACTTCCATAATATCCTGGCACGCGCATCATGTCGCCATAAGTTGCGATAGGAATACCTGAGAGAGCTAAATTCACAATCGCATCAATATCTTCTTGACTAGTAACACAAACAGGACAACCTGGTCCTGTTGTTAATTTTACATTTTTTGGCATCAATTCTCTTAAGCCATGTCTTGCAATAACCTCAGTGTGCGTACCACAAACTTCCATAAGACTAATATCTCTTTTTATTTTTTCAGCAATTTTATTAATTTCCTCTATTATCATTTTCATAATTAAGGCGTCTTTAAAAGGAGGGTGAGCTCAATTTCAAAGCTTCCTTTGCGTCTTGTTTTCCCATTTTTTGAATAGCAAAACCAGTATGCACTACAACATAATCATTTTTTTTTACATCTGGTGTTAATGAAATATTAATTTCTTTTTTAATACCATTAAAATCAACCATCGCTGAATTTTTATTAATAGAAATAATTTTTCCAGGAAAAGCTAAGCACATAGAATGAATTTTAAAACTAATAAAGGGTCTGTCGCCGAATACCGTATTCGGTATAAAATT
>JBBTVV010000101.1:0-2734 GCA_038063135.1 Patescibacteria group bacterium | reverse complement strand
AAAAGAGTATTCGGCGACAGACCCTTTGTTAGCTTGAATTATTTTTAATTAACTATTATAATATTAACATAAGTTAGATTTTAATAAAAACTATATGTCAGAATTAAGATTATCAGAAAAAAAACCAGAATTTGAAAATGAGAGTATAGAAGAAACTGTAAAACAAATAATAATCTTATTGTCTCATGATGAAAATGTTTATGCCTTATTAAAAGAAGCTTCAGAAAAAGATGAAGCTAAAATAAAAAAATTACTTGCAGATATAAAATTTTTAACAAAGGAATTAAACAGAAGAATTGATTTTATAGTAGCAAAAGAAACAAGACACTAACATCAAATAAAAATGACAAATAATAAAAAAACCATTTTTTCAGGAGTTCAGCCAAGTGGAATTCTTCATATTGGTAATTATTTAGGCGCGATTGTTCAATGGGTAGAAATGCAAAATCAATATAATTGTATTTTTTGTGTGGTTGATTATCATGCGATTACAGTCAAGCAAGACCCTAAAAAATTTAGTCAACAAATTTTGGATGTAGTAAAAATTTATTTAGCTAGTGGAATTAATCCAAATAAGTCTATAATTTTTCAACAATCAGATATTAGCGCGCACACTGAATTAGCATGGATTTTAAATTGCGTTGCTTATATGACGGATTTAAATAGAATGACTCAATTTAAAGAGAAGGTTGAGAAAAATAAAGAAACTGTAAGTGTTGGTCTATATGATTATCCTGTTTTAATGGCTTCTGATATTTTACTTTATAATACAAATATTGTTCCTGTCGGCGAAGATCAGACTCAACATGTTGAATTAACTCGTATTCTTGCGCAAAGATTTAACAATCAATTTGGTGAAACTTTTAAAATTCCAGAAGTAATGATTAAAAAAATAGGCGCGCGTATTATGGGATTAGACGATCCAATAAAAAAAATGAGCAAAAGTGCGACTAGCTCTGCTAATTATATTGCTTTAACTGATGATCCGATTGTGGCTGCTAAAAAAATTACCAGAGCAGTAACTGATTCTAGTTCAGAAATTAAATATGACAAAAAAGCTAAACCAGCAATTTCTAATTTATTAACTATTTATTCTTTATTAGCTAATAAAAGTATTGAAGAATTAGAAAAAAATTATCAAGGCAAAGGTTATGGTGTTTTTAAAAAAGATTTAGCAAAAGTTGTTGGTAATTTTTTAACGCAATTTCAAAAAAAATATTATAAATTTAAAGACGATGAAATAAAACAAATTTTAAAAAATGGCGCTAATAAAGTTAATCCGATTGCTGAAGAGATGTTAAAAAAAGTTAAAAATAAATTAGGTATTAATTAAAGATGAATATGGTATTCGGCGATAAACCCTATAAAAGTTTAAAAATTAATTAATTTAAGTAATTCATCTTTTTTTTCTTCCATTAATTTTTGAGTTTTTGCTTCTAAATTAAGCCTCAATAGTGGTTCTGTATTGGAAGCGCGAACATTAAACCACCATTCAGGATATTCTACTGTAAGACCGTCTAATTCTTTTTGCTTGCTGTCATAATATTTTTCTTTTAATTCTTGAATTTTTTCTTCTTGATTTTTAACAATACTATTTGTTTCTTCTATTTGCCAATAACGAATATAATTTTTTATAATAGCTGATAAAGATTGCTTCTCTTGTGAAATTATTTCTGTAATTATTAATGCAGTAATCATGCCACTATCTGCTCGATAATTATCACGATAATAATAATGTCCGGAAAGTTCTCCGCCAAAAATTGCGTTAGTTTCTTTCATCGTTTTTTTAATAAAACTATGACCTACTTTAGAAATAATAGCTTGTCCATTGTTTTCTTTTATTATTTCTGGAATAGCGCGACTGCAACGTAAATCATAAATAATTTTTTCATTAGGATGATTTTTAAGAAAATATTTTGTTAATACAGCAACTATTACTCCGCCATTTATTATTTGTCCTTGTTCATCAATAAAAAATACTCTATCAGCGTCCCCATCAAATGCCATTCCAAAATTTGCTTTTTCTTTTAATACATTTTTTTGCAAATCAACCAAATTTTTACTTTCTATTGGGCTTGGTTGATGATTTGGAAATGAGCCATCAAGTTCAAAATACAAAGGAATAATTTTACAAGGTAAATTATTATAAATTAATGGTATTAATTTGCCCGCCATAGCATTGCCTGCGTCAACAACAATTTTAAAATCAGAAATATTTTTTATATTAATAAATTTTAAACAATTTTTTACATAATCAGACAAAATATCTTTTTGTTCAATTGTGCCTGATAGTGGAACTTTGATAAATTTATCTTGTTCTATTAAATTTTTTAATTTTTGAATTTCCTCTTGCCCAAAAGGGGTTGCATCAGCTAAGGTTAATTTAAAGCCATTCCATTCTTTTGGATTATGAGAAGCAGTAATCATAATTGCTGGTAATTTCCAAAAACCAGAAGCAAAATAAGTTACATCAGTTGACACTAAGCCAATATCAATAACTTTAACTCCTGCTTTAATTATGCCTTGAGTTAAATTAGAAAAGAGCGCTTGATTTGATAATCTCATATCATAACCAACAATTATTTCTTGCTTACCAGCCATTTGAGCAAAAACATTGCCAATAGCTTCAATTATTTTATCAGTTAAATCTTCGCCATAAATTCCTCTTATATCGTAGGCTTTAAAAATATCTTGATTTATTATTTGCATATTAATATTTTAATGGGTTTGTCGC
>JBBTVV010000100.1:0-1292 GCA_038063135.1 Patescibacteria group bacterium | reverse complement strand
AGACCCTTAATTAATTTTGAAAATAAATATGAGAAAAATATATAACAAACTAGTTCGTGATAAAATTCCTGAAATAATTAAAAGAGAAAAAAGAAATCCAATTATTGAGGTTCTATCAAAAGAAAAATTTATTATTGAATTATTTAAAAAATTATTAGAAGAGTCTAAAGAATTAATTAAGACTAAAAATAACAAAACAGAATTAATAAAAGAAATCGGTGATGTATATGAAGTAATAGATGCGATTATAAATTATTATAAAATTAATAAAAAAGAAGTAGTAAGTCTTAAAAAAGAAAGAAAAACTAATAGAGGAGGCTTTAACAAAAGAATTTTTTTAAAAAGCATTGATGATTAATTTTATGAGAAAAATAATTCTACAAAAATTTATTGCTTCTTCTGGTTTTTGTTCACGACGAAAAGCTGAGAAATTAATTAAGGAAGGAAAAGTTATTGTAAATGAATTAATAGCTGAATCAGGCCAGACTGTAAACCAATATGATGTTATTAAAATAAATGGTAAAAATTTAAAATTACCAAAAGAAAAAATTTATATTAAATTAAATAAACCAATAGGCTATGTTTGCACTAATAGAATGTTTTTTAGAGAGAAAAATGTTTTTGAATTATTGCCAAAAGAGATGAATGCTTTAATTATTGTTGGAAGATTAGATAAAAATAGCCACGGATTGATAATTTTAACTAATGACGGTGATTGGGCAGAACATTTAGCTCATCCACGATATGAACATGAAAAAGAATACTGTGTTAAAATTTACAATTTACAATTTGCGTCTCTTAAGCCAGAAGATGTAATTAAAAAACTTTTAAAAGGCGTCAATATAGGCGAAGATGATGGAATAGTAAAAGCAAAAACAGTTGAATATCTAGGCGACAATAAATTTAAAATAATTTTAACTCAAGGCAAAAAACGACAAATTAGAAGAATGCTAAAAGCAATTGATTTAGAAGTTGTAGATTTAATCAGAGTAAGAGTTGGTGATATAAAATTAAATAATTTAGAAAGTGGTAAATGGGAGTTTTTTTAAAAATGGTGGGGTACCGAAGTGGTCGTAACGGGGACGACTCGAAATCGTCTTGCTGCGAAAGTGGCACGTGGGTTCGAATCCCACCTCCACCGCCAATTTTCACTTTTTGTGAAATCGTAAGAAACAGCCTCGGCGCAAAGCGCCTCGGCATGGTATTTTTCCGCTATTTTGAAAGCATTTTTGAGGTGTGTCGCCAATTAATCCAATCTAACTAACAAAAAAACGACCGCCAGGTCGTGAGTT
>JBBTVV010000099.1:0-3023 GCA_038063135.1 Patescibacteria group bacterium | reverse complement strand
ACAGACCCACTTAGTCAAAAATTCCCCGTTTCAGCGGAAAAAAACATAACAAAAAAATTATATGGAGTTAAAAAAAGTAAAAAAAGTAAAAAATGCAAGAGTTAAAAAAAATACAAAATAAAAAAATAGGTATTTTGGGGCTGGGCATTGAAAATTATGCTTTGGTTAATTATATTTTGAATAAAAAAATTCTTTGTGAAATTACTATTTGCGACGCTAGAGACAAAAAAGAATTAAATGAAAAATATAATGAATTAAAAAAATATAAAAATATAAATTGGCAATTTGGTAAAAATTATAAACAAAATTTAGAAAAATTTGATATATTATTTCGTTCCCCTGGCTGGCCGATTAAACAAGTTAAAAGCTTAAAGTTAAAAGTTAAAAGTTATTTAAGTTCTCCAATGCAATTGTTTTTTGAGCTTTGTCCGACAAAAAATATTATTGGCGTAACAGGAACTAAAGGCAAAGGCACAACTGCAAGTTTAATTTATGAAATTTTAAAAACATCTGGTAAAAAAGTTTGGCTTGGTGGAAATATTGGGATAGCGCCATTTGATTTTTTGACTAAAATAAAAAAAACCGACTGGGTGATTTTAGAATTATCAAGTTTTCAATTAGAAGATATGACCATTAGTCCATATATAAGTGTAATTACAAATTTTTATTCAGAACATTTAGCGCCTGCTGATCCCAATAATCCAAATTATCACAAAAGCTTAAAAGATTATTATTCAGCAAAATTAAATATAATTAAATGGCAGAAAAAAGAAGATAAAGCAATTGTCAATTACAAATTACGAATTGCAAATTATGAATTAAATACAAAATGCAAAATTATTTATTTTGAAAAATCTGAGTTGCAATCAAAATTAATTGGTGAGCATAATAAAGAGAATATTATGGCAGCTATTGAGGTTGCAAAAATTATTAAAATAAAGCAAGAAGTAATTAAAAAAGCAGTGGCTAATTTTAAAGGATTGCCACATCGGATAGAATTAGTAAAGAATGCAAGAGGAGCAAAATATTATGATGATAGTTTTGCGACAACGCCAGAATCAACTATTATTGCTTTAAAATCTTTTAATCAACCAATAATAATTTTGCTTGGTGGAGCTGATAAAGGAGCGGATTTTAAACAATTAGCAAAAGAAGTAAAAAAGAAGTGTAAATTTGTTATTTTATTAGACGGAGTTGCAACATTAAGAATAAAAAAAGAATTATTAAAAGCAGGATTTGAATTAAAAAAAATGAAATTAGTAAATAATATTAAAAATGCTGTAAAAATTGCCAAAGAAAATGCAACAGAAAATGATATAGTTTTATTATCAACCGCCTGCGCCAGTTTTGGCATGTTTAAAAATTATAAAGAAAGGGGAGATTTATTTAAACAAGAAGTGAAATTAAGAATTAGAAATTTTGAACATTAACCATTAATCATTATGCTAATTTTTCTTTACGGCGAGGATACTTTTAGATCTTGCCAAAAACTTAAAGAGTTAAAAAATAAATTTATCCACGATATTGATCATAGAGAGGAAAATATTAGTGTAATTAATGGCGGAACAGCTTCGGAAAAAGAGATTATTCAAGCAATAAATACTAGCTCTCTTTTAGTAAAAAAACGTTTAATTATTATTGAAGAAATTTTTAGCAATAAAACAATCACTATTTTTGAACAACTTTTGAATTACCTTAAAAATCGTAGCAAAATTAAAGATGATAATATAATTATTTTTCAAGATTCGCGAGTCAAAGTTAAAAAAACTAAAATTAAAGAAGGATTTTTTATAATTGATTCAACTGGGAGAGACAAAGTTTTAACTAAGCATCCATTAGCGCTATTTAAATTTTTACTCAAACAACCTTACTCTCAACAATTTAGCTGTTTAAATAATACGGAAACTGCTAGCTGGATAAAACATGAAATTACTAAACGTGGTGGTATAATTAACTTACCAGTCGCGCATTTGTTAGCTAGTTTAATCGGAAATAATTTATGGCAAATTAGTAATGAAATAGACAAATTAATAAATTATCAATTAGCTATTCAATTAAAATCAAACGAATCTAGCCAAATAATTATTAGTGAAGAAAATGTTAAAAAACTTGTTCGCGGTAATTTTGATGAAAATATTTTTGCCTTAACCGACGCTATTAGCAGTAAAAATAAAACATTAGCTATTAAATTATTAGAAGAACAAATTGAAGCAGGTTTAACAAGTAGTTATTTACTTAATATGTTTATTAGACAATTTAGAATATTGCTACAAATTAAACAAGCCTTAGAAGTCGGAGATAGTTCGCGCAAAATTGCTAGCGAACTAAAAATTCATCCTTTTGTTGTGCAAAAAGGAATTAGCCAAGCACGCTATTTTAGTCTTCCTGTTCTAAAAAATACAGTAAGTCAATTAATTAAAATTGACTACAAAATAAAAGCGGGCAAGACAGATGCTATAACTGCTTTAAATATTTTAATTGCCAAATTTTAAACTTTCAATGTTTTATGGACTTTTAACTCTTCAATCCTTTATTTAATTTCTTTTGCAATCTTGATTTTTTTCTATTGGCAGTATTTTTTTTAATAGTGCCTTTTTGCGTTGCTTTATCAAAAGCCTTTAAAGTTTGACTTACCAATTCTTTAGCTTTTTCACCTTGCGCCTCAATTGTCTTACGGCTTTTTTTAACCAATTCTTTAAGATTACTTTTAATTTTTTCATTGCGAGCTTGTCTAACAACTGCTTTACGCAATTCTTTTCTAGCTGATGGTTTATTTGGCATAGTGCTTTAGTTAGTTAATGGATCTGTCACTAAATATTCTTTTAAGTAGAAAATTTCAAATTTTTAGGAAATTTTTTTAAAAAGTTTTGAGAGAATATAGTTATATTAGCAAAAAAGTTTTTAACAAAATTTACAAAAAATTTGAAATTTTATACCGAATATAATATTCGGCGACAGACCCATCTATTAATAAAATTAGTTATTGCTTTCAATATATTATAATAAAGGTTATTTTTTGTCAA
>JBBTVV010000098.1:0-1534 GCA_038063135.1 Patescibacteria group bacterium | reverse complement strand
TACAAAAATTTGGAATTTTATACCGAATACGGTATTCGGCGACAGACCCTTTATAGATTCCACAGTCAGGTAATTGTTACTTGGATAAATAAATATTACTTTAGTTTGCTAAAATTATATCTATATCCATGAGATTTTTAATTTGAGAAGATGTAATGTTTATTTTCACAGAATTTATGTTTAATGTTAGAGTAAAAACTTATTATCTTTCAAATATTTATTCTGTTAAATATTGATTAATAGAATAAATCAACAACCTGTCAGTAAAACTTTCTTAATTAATTAAAATAATTACAAAATTATTCTACCACAGCAATTATCTCTTGGCAAGAAAAAAAATCCCCATTCAAAAGGATTTTTCTAAATTCTAACTTTTAACTTTATGCTTTATGCTTTATGCTAATTATGCTAATTACGCACTTTCATATTCACGCATAGTTAGTTGAGATTCTACTTGCTTAACGGTATCAATTACTACAGCTACTACGATTAATAAACTTGTACCACCAATAGCCATTGATTGCATCCCAGTAAAATAACTCATTATTAAAGGCAAAATAGCAATTACACTTAAAAATAATGCTCCAATAAAAATTATTTTATGAGTAGTATCAGCTAAATATTCACTAGTATGACGACCTGGTCTAATCCCGGGAATAAAACCACCCTGTTTCTGTAAATTTTCAGCTATTTGAGCTGGATGAAAAATAACTTCTGTATAAAAAAATGTAAAAGCAAAAACTAATAAAAAATATAAAATACCATAAATTAATTGATTTTGAAATATTCTTATTACCCATTCAGCTCCATTAACAATCCAAGCAGTACGAGCATGAATAAAAAATTGAGCAACCATTGGCGGAAATAAAACCACTGAAATAGCAAAAATAATAGGAATAACTCCTGCCATATTTACTCTAAGTGGTAAATGAGTACTAGTTCCACCATATGTCCTACTACCTCTTACTTGTCTAGTGTATTGCACAGGTATGTTGCGTTGACCTTCAGTAATAATAACTACACTAACAACAGTAATTAAAAAAACAATAAACACGCCTAATAAAACAAAAATTTGAGACGAATCAAAAGTTAAAAATGTTTGTTGCGCAAATTGTGGCAAATTAGCAACAATACCTGCAAAAATAATTAATGAAATTCCATTACCAATTTTCTTCTCGCTTATCAACTCGCCAATCCACATTAAAAAAATAGTGCCTGCAGTAATAGTAATAATCATAGCAACTAAATCAAAAGTGCTAATATCACCCAAAATAGCGTGAGAAGAACGTCTTAATAAAGTAATCATTCCATAAGCTTGCAAAAAAGCCAATGGCACTGTAAGCCAACGAGTCCACATAGAAATTTGCTGTCTGCCAGCCTCCTCTTTGCTCATTTTCTCAAGACTAGGAATAATCATGCTTAACAATTGAAGAATAATTGAAGAAGTAATATAAGGAGCAACGCCCATCATAACAATAGAAAAATTTTCCATACCTCCGCCAGAGAACATATTCATTAATCCTAAAATTTGATT
>JBBTVV010000097.1:0-7176 GCA_038063135.1 Patescibacteria group bacterium | reverse complement strand
TAACTGCCTATATTACTATTATCTTTAGGGTGGTGCAATAGGTATTGATTCTAGTGACTAATACAAGTCCTTGCTTTTTATATAATCTTGTTTTAGAATGGAAGGATAAAAAATAATAAAAAAAGTGGTATTTATTTTATGTCAAATAATCTATTGCAAAAATTTTTTCAACCAAGTCAGCGAGGTAAAATCTGGCAGGTTTTTGTGCTTATTATAATTTTAACTTTAGCAGGGTTATTAGTGAATTTTGGTCAGTATTATAATAAAGCTGTTAGTAAATTTAAAGCTCCTTTGCCGCACATGAAGGAAATACCGTTTAGATTAGGACTAGATCTTTCGGGTGGGACTCAGTTGATTTATCAGGCAGATGTTTCTGCTGTGCTATCTGCAGATCGTAAAAACGCTGTTGAGGGTGTCAGAGACGTTATTGAACGAAGGGTTAATGTTTTTGGTGTAAGTGAGCCGAATGTGCAGGTTGATAAGGCTAATTCTCGTATTTTAGTTGAGCTGGCAGGAATTAAAAATATCAAAGAAGCTATAAAAATGATTGGGGAAACTCCTTTGTTGGAATTTAAAGAACAGAGCACAGGCGTAAGACAGATGACAAAAGAAGAAAAGACGCAACTCGATGTTTTTAATAAATCAGCAGAGCAACGAGCAGAAAAAGTGCTTGGTAAGATTATGTCAGGAGGAGATTTTAAAGCTTTAGCTAAACAATTTAGTGAAGACGAAAAGACTAAAGATAATGGTGGTGATTTAGGTTGGATAAATTCTCAAAATAATCCACAATTAATTGAATTGGCTAAAAAAATTCCAGTAGGTAAAACTGCTACTGATTTAGCTATTAGTAGCGCTGGTTATGAAATTATTAAAGTTGATGGTCAGAGAAATAAAAAAGATGCTTTTAATAATAAAGAAGAAAAAGAAGTTAAAGCATCACATTTATTAATTTGTTTTAAAGGAGCATCTAGTTGTAATAGCAATTTAACAAAAGAAGAGGCAAAAGAAAAAATTAATAAATTAAAAAGTCAGGCAAATATTAAAAATTTTATTAATTTAGTAAAACAAAATTCTACTGAACCAAATGCTAATAAAACAGGCGGAGATTTAGGTTGGTTTACGTCAGATAAAATGGTTAAATCTTTTTCAGACGTTGTTTTTGTTCAAAAAATTGGTACTATTTCTGACGTTGTTGAGACAGAGTTTGGTTATCATTTAATATATAAACAAGAAGAAAGAAATATTTTAGAATATCAAGTTAAGCATATTTTAATTAAAACTAAAGTCGGGGAAGATATTATTGGTAAACAAAGTGATTGGAAAAATACTGAATTAACAGGTAAAAATTTAGATAAAGCAGTTATTCAATTTGATCCTAATGATGGTACGCCTGGGGTTTCTTTGGAATTTGATGCTGAAGGAGCAAAAATGTTTAGTGATATTACAAGTCGTAATATTACTAAACCAGTTGCTATATTTTTAGATGGTTATCCAATCAGCATGCCAATAGTTAATGAGAAAATTAGTGGAGGTAAGGCAATTGTTACAGGCAAATTTGACGTTCAAGAAGCTAAATTATTGGCACAGAGATTAAACGCAGGAGCTTTACCTGTTCCAATTAGCTTAGTTAGTCAGCAAACAGTTGGGCCAAGCTTAGGTCAAAAGTCAATTGTTGATAGTTTGCGCGCAGGTATTATTGGATTTATTATCATTGTTATATTTATGATACTAATTTACAGATTGCCTGGATTATTGTCGGTTTTTGCTTTGATGATTTATGGTGTTTTAGTTTTAATGGTTTTTAAACTTTGGCCAGTAACTTTGACTTTGGCTGGCATGGCTGGTTTTATTATTTCTATTGGTATGGCTGTTGATGCTAATATTTTAATTTTTTCTAGAATGAAAGAAGAGATTGAGAGTGGCAAGCCTTTATCAAAGTCTTTAGATGAAGGCTTTAAACGCGCATGGACATCTATTCGTGATAGCAATATTTCCACTCTGATTACTTGCGTTATTCTAATTGGATTTACATCTAGCGTAGTAAAAGGTTTTGCAATAACATTAGCTTTGGGTGTAATAATTTCAATGTTTTCTGCTATCTTTATCACAAGAAATTTTTTAACTTTAATCCCTAGTAAATGGTTAGAAAATAAACATTGGCTAATTGTGCCTGTTAAGAAAAAATAAATAATTTATTGTTAAGAAATTTTAATAACAATAATGAAATGGATTCGGAAATGACAAAAAAATAATTTATTAAAAATTAATTTATGACTAATTATAAAATAATTCAACAAAGAAACATCTGGTTATCTATTTCTACTATTTTATTTGTTATTTTTGGTTCAGCTTTGTTAGTTTGGGGTTTAAAATATGGTATTGATTTTACAGGAGGAAGTTTGTTAGAAGTAAAATTTTTAACAGTCAGTCCGACAGTCAGTGAAGTAGAAACTAAATTAGCTAGTTTGAATTTGGGTAGTTTAATTGTTCAGTCAGTTGATGAGAAAGGTTTTATTGTTAGATTTCAGGAGACTAGTGAAGAAAAACATCAGGCGGTTTTAGCTAAATTAAATGAATTAACTCAATCAAAAGGTGAAGGATTAGCTGTTGAGGTTTCTAAGGATAAAAAAGTAGCAGTAGATAAAACTAAAGAAAAAACTTCTGATGGGATTGAGGAATTGCGTTTTGATTCAGTAGGACCATCTATTGGTGAAGAACTTAAAGTAAAATCTATTTATGCTATTATTTTTGTACTTCTGGCGATTTTGTTTTATATTACTTATGTTTTTAGAAAAGTTTCTAAACCAGTTGCCTCTTGGAAATACGGAACAGCCGCTTTGATTGCTTTGGCGCATGATGCCATTATTACTTTGGGAATTTTTGCAATTTTTGGTAAATTTCTTGGCGTAGAAATTAATGCTTCATTTATTGCAGCGATTTTAACTGTTTTGGGTTATTCTGTTCATGATACTATTGTGGTGTTTGATCGTTTGCGTGAAAATTTGCCTAAGAGCAGGGAAGATTTTGAAGGAACTGTTAATATAAGCTTAAATCAAACTTTAGTGCGTTCAATTAATACTTCATTAACAGTATTATTAGTTTTAGCGCCAATGATTATTTTTGGAGGTTCTTCTATTAGAGTATTTGTTTCTGTTCTAGCTATTGGAATTTTTATTGGAACATATTCATCAATTTTTGTTGCTTCACCAATATTAGTAATTTGGGAGAAGTGGAAAAAATAAAAAATAAAAAAAAAGATAAATATTATCAGGAAGGTCTGTCTATACCTTCCTGATTTTTTATTTTTAAATAATTTATGTTATAATTGTTTTAGTTTTTTATTAATTAATTAAAAATTATTTATGATGAACATTGCGATTAATGGATTTGGGCGGATTGGTCGGTTAACTTTAAGAAGATTATTAAATAATTATTCTAAGATTAAAGTAGTTGCTATTAATGATTTGGCTGAAGCAACAACTTTGGCGCATTTGTTAAAGTATGACTCACTTTATGGTCAATATGATAAAGATGTAAAAGTTGTTGGAAGTGATTTAATTATTGGTAAAAATAAAATAAAAATTTTTGCTGAAAAAGATCCGGTTAATTTGCCATGGAAAAAATTAGGAGTTGATATTGTCTTGGAATGTTCTGGAGTTTTTACAAAGATTGATGGCGCTCAAAAACATTTAACTGCTGGAGCTAAAAAAGTTATTATTTCAGCGCCTTCTGATAGCGAGGAAATTCCAACTTATCTTTTAGGTGTTAATGCTGATAAATATAAAGGTGAAAAAATAATTTCAATGGGTTCTTGCACTACTAATTGTTTAGCTCCTGTTGTTAAGATTTTGAATAATGCCTATGACATTGATTATGGTTTTATGACAACTATTCATTCCTATACTAATGATCAACGAATTTTGGATTTACCTCATAAAGATCTTCGTCGCGCTCGCGCGGCTGCTCAAAATATTATTCCAACTACAACTGGCGCCGCTGTTACGGTTGCTAAATGTTTACCTGAATTATCTGGAAAAATAGATGGCATGGCTATGCGTGTGCCAACTGCAACAGTTTCTATTACTGATTTTGTTTGTATAGTAAAAAAAGAGACAAGCGTAGAAGAAATAAATAACTTATTTAAATCAATGGAGATTAGGGGTTTTAAGGGAATTTTAGGAACAACAAAAGAGCCATTAGTTTCTACGGATTTTAAGGGTGATTCGCGCTCTAGTATTGTTGATTTATCATTTACAATGGTAAAAGGCAATCTTGTTAAAGTTATTTCATGGTATGACAATGAATGGGGATATAGTTGTCGTCTTGTAGATTTGTGTCTTTATATAGCTAAAATTGGTTAATTAATTAATTCTACCATGGATTTTTTATTAAAAATAAAACAAGCTAATTTAGTTGGTCGTGGTGGAGCAGGTTTTCCTGTTGCTGTGAAATGGGAGGCAGTTCGTAATACTGCTGGTAGTTGTAAGTATATTATTTGTAATGCTGCTGAGGGTGAGCCTGGTGTAACTAAGGATAATTATATTATTGAAAAATATGCGGAAAGATTAATTGATGGCATAAAAATAGCAATAGATTTTTTATCTTCAGAAAAGGCAAATAATAATTCTCAAGTAAAAGCTTTTATATATATTAATAATGAATATTATAAAAATTATTATAAAAAATTATTAAAATTAATTGGTGATTTGCCTATTAAAATTTTTATTAAGCCGTTTGGATCTGGTTATATTGGCGGAGAAGAAAGTTCTTTGCTTAATGCTATTGAAGGTCAACGGATTGAACCTCGTTTGCGGCCGCCATTTCCAACTACTAATGGTTTATGGGGCTGTCCGACTTTAATTAACAATGTAGAAACATTTTATAATGTAAGTTTAGTCGCTACTGATGAGTATAAAAATTTTAGATTTTATGCTATTGGCGGAGATTGTATTCATGACGGAGTTTATCAATTACCAGCTGATTTTACTATTCAAGAGATTTTAGAAAAAACTAATAATATTCCTAATTTTCCTTTTTTTGTTCAAGTTGGTGGAAATGCTTCTGGTGAAGTATTAAATAGCGGTCAGCTTAAAAAATTAGCTAGTGGCGCGGGGTTAATTACTATTTTTGATTTGGCTAAATATAAAAATATAAAATTTATAGAGAATCTATTGGAATTTTTTGTTAAAGAATCTTGCGGGAAATGCACTCCTTGTCGTGAAGGAATTTTTCGTTTTAATGAAATAATTAAGTCAGAAAAAATTGATTGGCAATTATTTTTTGATTTATTAGAAAATTTGAAAGAAACATCTTTTTGCGGCTTAGGTTCAGCGATAGTGATTCCTGCTAAAAGTTTTATAGAAAATGTATTAAGGGTCTGTCGCTGAATACCGTATTCGGTATAAAATTCCAAATTTTTGTAAATTTTGTTAAAAACTTTTTCGCTAATATAATCATATTCCCTCGAAACTTTTTAAAAAAATTTCCTAAAAATTTGAAATTTTATACTCTAAAGAGTATTCTGCGACAGACTAATTATATGAAAAAAATTAAAATAAAAATTAATAATCAGGAAATAGTTTGTTCGCAAGAACAGACTATTATGCAAGTGGCAAAAGAAAATAATATTGATATACCAGGACTTTGTAGCCATCCTGATTTTCCTATTAAAGCTAATTGTAGAGTTTGTTTGGTTGAAATTATTGGTCAAACTAAGCTTGCATTATCTTGTCATGTTAAAGCTGAAGATGGTATGGATATTAAAACTGACACAGAACGGGTCAAAAAAGCGCGTAATTTAAATATAGAATTGATATTTGCTGAGCATATTGAAAAATGTTCAAATTGTATTTGGCGTGTTAATTGTCAGCTTTTAGATTTGGCTAATAAATATAAAATTAAAATAACTCGTTTTAAAGATCGTAAAAGTAAAAGAAAAATTTATAAATTTGCTAATGCGATAGAGATTGATGGAAGTCAATGTATAGATTGTCGCAATTGTCTTGATGCTTGTTCTCTTATGCAGAATATTAATTATTTAAAATTAATTGGCAAAGGCTCTGATCAGGAAGTGGCGCCAGTTGATGATAATAAAGTTGATTGCATTTATTGTGGTCAATGCGCTGTTCATTGTCCAGTTGGTGCCGCTCAAGAGCATGCTCATTGGGAGGATGTAGAAAAAGCATTAAAAGATAATACTAAAATAGTAATAGCTCAAGTTGATCTTTCTGTTTGCGCGAGCATAGGAGAAGAATTTAGTCTATCTTATAAAAAAAATTTTTTAAATCAGGTAATAGCTGGTTTGCGTCAATTAGACTTTGCTTATGTTTTTAATGTTAATTTGGGAGCAGAGATAACCGCCACAACAGAATCTGAAGAATTGGTAAAAAGATTGGTTAAAAAAGAAAAATTAGCAGACGCTAAATTACCTATGCTTAGTTCTTGTTGTCCTGCTTGGGTAAGATATATTGAATTTTATAAACCAGAATTTCTTTCTAATTTAACAAGAGTAAAGTCGCCTCATATTAATAATGGCGGTGTTATTAAAACGTATTGGGCGGAGCAACTTAAAATTGATCCTAAAAAAATAATTGTAGTATCAATTATGCCTTGTACAGCTAAAAAATTTGAAATATCTAGAACTGAATTAAAAATTAATAATAATTTTTTAGTTGATTATGTTTTAACTACTCGTGAATTGGCATGGTTATTTAAAAAAAATCATATTGAATTTGGTAAATTAAAAGATTCTTCAATTGATAATTTGTTAAAAGATTATACTAACACTGGCACTATTTGCAATGTAAGCGGGGGAGTGATAGAGTCAGTTTTGCGTAAAGTGCAAAATTTGCTTTGCGCTGATAAAAAAGTTGATTCTTTTTTTAGTGATTTTGATTTTAAAGATGTAAGTGGACTAGTTGGCGTTAAAGAAGCAAAAATAAAAATTGCTGACAAAATTTTGCATGTAGCAAAGATTAATGGCATTGGTAATATCGGATCAATTTTAGAAAAAGTAGTAGATTATGATTATATAGAAGTAATGGCTTGTCCTGACGGGTGTATTGGTGGCGGCGGTCAATCTATACCAACGACTTTTGAAATTAGACAAAAAAGAAAAAAAGCAATTTGAATGGGTCTGTCGCCAAATACTCTTTCGAGTAGAAAATTTCAAATTTT
>JBBTVV010000096.1:0-12682 GCA_038063135.1 Patescibacteria group bacterium | reverse complement strand
ACAAAAATTTGGAATTTTATACCGAATACGGTATTCGGCGACAGACCCTTAATTAATAATTTTAATAATTACGAATTACAAATTAACAATTAGCAAATTAGTTAAAAATGCCAAAAAAGTTTGGGCATTTTTTTTAGATTTAATTTTTCCTAAAGAATGCTTGGGTTGTGGTTGCGAAGGAATGTGGTTGTGTCAAAAATGTTTTAGTAATATAAAATTAAGATCAGAGCATTTTTGTTTGGCTTGTAAGCAAAAAACTAGTTTTGCTCAATTTTGTTCAAGTTGCGCTTTAAATTATGATCTTGATGGTGTGCTTATAGCTAGTTATTATGAACAAAAAATTATTAGCAAGCTAATTAAAAGTTTTAAATATTATTTTATTAGAGAATTGCAACAAGATTTGGGTAAAATTTTAATTTTATTTTTAAATGAGTTGTTTGATAAAAAAGAACAAAAAATTAATTTTCAAGAATGTTTAATTATTCCAGTTCCTTTATCTGCTTTTCGTAAGCGGTGGAGAGGATTTAATCAAGCGGAAATTTTAGCTTGTTTAGTTGCAAAAAATTTTAATTTAGAGTTAAGTATTGATAAATTAATTAGAACTAAACATACTAAACCACAAGTAAAATTAAATAAGAAACAAAGGAAAAATAATATTAAAGGTTGTTTTGATTGGCGCTCTAATAATTTAGAAGGTCGTCAGATTATTTTAGTTGATGATGTGGTTACTACAGGGGCAACTTTAAACGAGTGCGCTAAAGTTTTAAAATTACATGGCGCTAGTAAAGTCTGGGGATTGGTTATTGCTAATGGATAGGGGTGTTGGAATTTTCAATTTTTAAATAAGGGGTCTGTCACCGAATACCGTATTCGGTATAAAATTTCAAAAAAGGCGCGGTTTTAGTAGGTAGCACTGCTTGATAAAAATCAAATCTAATGTTATTATCAAAAAGAATTCTTAATTTTATTAAGTGTCTGTCGCCGAATACTCTTTTAAGTAGAAAATTTCAAATTTTTAGGAAATTTTTTTAAAAAGTTTTGAGGGAATATGGTTATATTAGCGAAAAAGTTTTTAACAAAATTTACAAAAATTTGAAATTTTATACCGAATACGGTATTCGGCGACAGACCCATTAAGTCTTCGTAGTGAAACGGATATCACGCTTGGCTTCGAACCAAGTAATCCAGGTTCGAATCCTGGCGAAGGCACTAATTAATCAATTAACAATAATCAATTATGAATTATTAATTCGTAATTGATTATTGTTAATTAATTGGCGACGTAGCTCAGTTGGTTAGAGCGTAGCACTCATAACGCTAAGGTCAGTGGTTCAATTCCACTCGTCGCTACAAAAAAATGCACCGTTAGCTCAGTTGGTAGAGCAGCTCCCTCTTAAGGAGATTGTCGCAGGTTCAAATCCTGCACGGTGCACTGAGAATAAAATTTTCTACTCGAAAGAGTATTCGGTGACAGACCCTTTAAAATTGTATTAATGTTCGCAAAAAAATCCATAGCTTGAATGAAAACTATGGAGTTGATAAAGGTTTATTTATTTGTAAATTTGTATTATTTTGAAAATTGTTTAAAAATTGATCCCGCAATATACTGGAGAAAATTGAAAATTAGCTTAAAATTTAAGCTCTTTCAACGTATTCTCCTGTGTCAGTATTAACTATTACCATTTCGCCTTCGTTGATAAACATTGGAGCATTAATTTGGGCGCCTGTTTCTAATTCAATAATTTTTGTAACATTTCCAGCTGAATTGCCTTTAACTCCTGGTGGAGCGCTTGTAACTTTTAAAGTGATTTTGATTGGTAATTTCATAGCCACAGGGGATCCTTGAAAATAAAATATATCAACATCAGTACCTTCTTTTAAATAATTTATTTTATCCTCAACTTGTTCTATCGGAAGACCGAATTGTTCATAGGTTTCATTATTCATAAAACAAACCTCGGTGTCAGTTTTATATAAATAATTTGCTTTATTGGTTTCAGTAACTGCTTCATCGGCTTTGTCGTTGCCTTGAAAAGTCTTTTCTATAACATTGCCATTAATTAAATTTTTAAGTTTTGTTTTTAACACAGCACCACCCCGTCCCATTTTATGATGGTCGGCTTTAATAACAACAAAAGGCTCATTAGTAATTTCAATTAATTTGCCAATTTTGATTTCATTTAAACTCAGCATGTAGTATTAATTAATCAGCATCTTTTTATTTCCCTGTGAATGGCAATAAAGCCATAACTCGGGCGCATTTAACAGCTGATGCTAGTTTGCGTTGATGAGTAGTGCAAGTGCCTGTTCGTTTTTTTGATAAAATTTTTCCGAAAGAATTGATAAAACGACGTAAAAGTTGAGTGTCTTTATAATCAACATCATTAATATTGTTTAAACAAAAATAACATTGTTTTGCTTTTTTTATTGCATTTTCCATATTGACATAAGTTATAACGGGCCTGTCGCCAAATACTCTTTCGAGTATAAAATTTCAAATTTTTAGAAAATTTTTTTAAAAAGTCTTGAGGGAATATGGTTATATTAGCGAAAAAGTTTTTAACAAAATTTACAAAAATTTGGAATTTTATACCGAATACGGTATTCGGCGACAGACCCATGAATGGGTTTATTAAAAAGGTATATTTTCTACTCTAATTTCTTCTTCTGAAGGGTCAGTCTCATTGTTTTCAATTGGTTCGTCAATATCAATTACTGGTTCACTTGGCGCAACTGTTTGTCGGCTAGGCATTACTTGATTATTACCACTGTTTGCTCTGCTATCTAGCATAATCATATTTTCAGCAATAATCTCTGTGCGATATCTTTTAATTCCATCTTGGCCAGTCCAATCGCGAGTTTGTAAACGACCTTCTAGGTAGATTTTGGCGCCTTTTTTTAAATACTGTCCACAAATTTCTGATAATCTTCCCCATGCGACAATATTATGAAATTCAGCTTTTTCTTGTTTCTGTCCAGATTGATCTGTCCACATTAAACTAGTAGCTATAGAAAAAGAAGCGACTGATTTACCATTTGTGGTGCTTTTAATTTCGGGATCTCTTACTAAATTACCAATAATCATGGCTTTGTTTAAATTCATAAGATTGATTTATTTGCTAGTAGTTAAGATGGTTACTAGCAAAAGTATTAATAAAAAAAATTATAATAAATCGCTTGTTTCTAAAATTTTATCTAATTTTTCATCAAGTTCTTTTAAATTAACTTCTGTTTTAATTTTTTTCTTAACTTCAGCTTTAATTTTTGCTTGATCTTCTACTGCTTTTTCTTCTTTTAAGCCTCTTGCTGCGATTTTGTCTGCGATTTTTTTATCTTTAGCAATTCTTTCAGCTGTTTTAATTTTTTTAACAACAACTTGATGTCTTAAGACATCGTTCATCATTCGTAAGTCTTTGTCAACTTGCGCTAATAATGAACCGGCTAAATCAAATTCTGCTAAAAAATAATAACCATAAGTGAAGCCTTTAATCGGGTAAATTAAACGTTTTTTACCCCAAGTTTGATTAAAAGTAATTTTTCCACCTCTATCAATAAGAACTTTATTTACTTTTTCTTTAATTAATTTAGCCTCATCTTCGCTATATTTGTTAGCGATTATGTAAAGAATTTCATAATGAGGAATGGTTGATGATTTTACTTTAGACATAATGTTATTTTGTTAACTTAAATAAAAAACTCCCAGATATTCTCTAAAGTCAACTCTGGGATGTGAGAATACCTTTAGTCACACATTTGCGTGACTGCTTCCAAAAAAAAATTGGAGCATGGGAAAGGTTTTTTTAAACAGGTTTAATTATGCTAGCACTTTAACATACGTTAAAAAAAAATGCAACGGGTAATTTATTCGATGTAATTTATTTGCGATTTTTAATGTATTTTAATAAAAATAAAAAGAATAAAACTAAGCTAATATAAAAAATAATTATTCTTTTTTCTAAAATGAAAATTAGAAAATCTGAGAATATCCATTCAGCGATTTCTTTTTTTTCTTTCTTTCCTTCTATTAGTTTTTTAAATTGAGAAATTCCATCTTCTCTTTTTTCTTTTTCAAAAGAAAAAATTCTTTTTTTTATTTCTTTGGTTTTTTCTATTTCTGGAATTTTATTTTTTTCTTCTGCTTTTAATTTTAATTCTTCTTCTTTTTTTTCAAAAAATGAATCAATCTCTTGAGAAGTTTTTTTTATTAATGGGATTATTTCTTCTTGAGATTTCTTAATGCTTGGAATAAAACCAGATGATTTATATGTAGAATAAACTTCTTTAAAAATATTTGAGTTTTCTGGTTTTACGTCAGCAGGGTCTTTTATTTTTTCTTTTTCAGTTTCTAATTCTAAAATATTGTGTTTTAAAATTTCTTGTTTTAGAATAGGCATTTCTTCAGAAATATTAGGATTTTTCTGTTTTGAATCAATAGAATCTTTTATTTTGTCATGATTGTTGTTTGGAACTAGCGGATCTAAGCCTAATGCCGCCTCTTCTTCATCGGACACTCCATCATTATCATCATCTTTATCTTCTTTATTTCCAATCCCATCTTTATCAGTGTCAATATCAATATCAACAGAGTCAACCGAAGAATTGGAATTTTCTAAAGTTATGTTAACAAAAGTTCCGTCTTTTTTAGCAATTTTTGCTTCATTAATTTCGGCTAAAATAAAATGTTCTCCTGAAGTAGCGTGCCAATCTACCCAAACTATTGCTCCTGGTCCTCCGCTAGTTACTGAAAAATCATTAGTGTCAATTAATTTTTTATTATTATAAAATGTTATTTTTCCAATTACATCTTCTTTAGTGCTATTATTAACAATTGTATAAATTCTTATTGAGTCGCCATCGAAAAAAGGTGTTTTTGAATACCAAATATTTTTAGTTAGAAATCCTATATCTTTTATTTTCTCTTGAGCCATCGTGTTTGATGGAAATAAAAAAAATAAAAAAAATAAGAGAAATAAGAAAAATTTATATTTAATATTTAACATAGAAAAGAGTAAATAAGAAAACATGAAAACATGAAAACAAGTAAGCAAGCAAACAAGTAAACAAATTTTTTTATTAGTTTTTAAGTATTATTTTTGTATTTTAGCATAAGGAATAAGTTTGGGTCTGTCGCCGGATACTCTTTTAAGTAGAAAATTTCAAATTTTTAGGAAATTTTTTTAAAAAAATTTTGAGGGAATATGGTTATATTAGCGAAAAAGTTTTTGACAAAATTTACAAAAATTTGAAATTTTATATTGAATACGGTATTCGGCGACAGACCCGTTGGTAAAAAATTTGAATATCTCAATAATCACGGTTGAAATAATGGTGATTATTAAAATAAATAACCAGTGGAATAAATTAAGAGGGACTGTTCCTAAAATTTTATTAAAAATAGGAATATATAAAGCAATAAAAATTAAAGCAAAACCGTAAAATACACCCCATAATAAATATTTATTACTAAAGAAATTATCCATTTTTAATAATGGCTTGTTAAGATTTTTAAAGGAAAAAATATAAATCAAGTCGACAGAAGCAACAGTTGCGAAGACAATTGTTTGAGCTAGGATTAAATTATTAGTTTTGTGATAAAAATATAAAAATAAAAATAAAGTTAATAATCCAATACTTAAACTAACAGCGATAATTAAAAACATAGAAGACCTAGTTAAAATTCCATCTTTTTTGTGATTTCTAGGTTTTTCTTTCATTAAATCTTTTTCTTTTGGTTCAAATCCTAATATAATATCAGGCGGACCATCGCAAACAAGTTGAATCCATAATATTTGCACTATTGTTAATGGTAAAGGAAGATTAAGCAATATTGCTCCAAATATTAAAAAAATTTCAACAAAAGAATTGGATAAAACATAGCTAATAACTTTTCTAATATTAGAAAAGATTAAACGACCTTCTTCTACGGCTGTTAAAATGGTTTTAAAATTATTATCCAATAAAATTAAATCTCCAACTTCTTTAGCAACTTCAGTGCCAGAACCCATAACTACTCCTATGTCTGCTTTTTTTAAAGCAGGCGCGTCATTGACACCATCGCCTGTCATAGCAACGATTTCTTCTTTATCTTGTAATGCTGTTACTATTTTTAATTTTTGGTGAGGCAAAACACGACTAAATAAAATGATGTCATTTATTCTGCTTTTTAATTCTTGACTGGAAATCATGTCAAGCTCATTTCCAGATAAAATATTATTTGGTCCAATTTTAAATCCTAAATTTTTAGCGACTTTTTCTGCCGTCTTGCTATGATCCCCAGTAATAATTTTAATTTTAATACCAGCCTGTATTGCTTGTTCTATAGCTTCTTTTGCTCCATATCGCAAAGGATCTTCAATTCCTACTAATCCCAACCATGTATAATCTTTTTTTTCTTTTAGTTCCCCATTTTCTTTAGAAGCAACTCCTAAAATACGCCAACCTTTGCTAGCCCAATTGTCTATTTTTTTTAAAGTATTAGCTGATTCTTGAGCTGATAAATTACAAAATGACAAAACAATTTCCGGCGCTCCTAAAATAAAAGCGGTGTCTTTGCTATTTATTTTATTAATACTTAATGCGTATTTTTTTTCACTATCAAATGACTCTTCATGGATTCTTGGATAGCTATTAAAAATTTCTTGAGGGTTAATTTTGTTTTGTTTTTTAACATAATCCCAAAGAGCTATTTCTAAATTCATTCGCTGATTATTGACTAATGTTAAAGCCAGAAAAGCTTTATTGTTATCAAAAAAATCAGATTTAACGACCTTCATAATTCCTTCAGTTAATGTGCCTGTTTTATCAACGCATATTACTGAAGTTGATCCCAATGTTTCAATAGATAAAAGTTTTCTAACTAAGCCTTTTTTAGCTAGAACTCGTTTCATTCCTAAGGTTAAAATAATAGTAATAGCAATTGGCAATCCTTCTGGTATCGCTGCTGTTGATAATACTATTGAGGTTCTAAGTATTGTCCAAAAATTTTCTTGATGAAATATGCCAGTGATAAAAATTATTAAACAAATTGTAAAAACGATAAATAATAAATTTTTGGCGAATTTATCTAAAGCAACTTGAATTGGCGTTTTATTCTCTTTTACTTCAGATATGCTTGAACCAATTTTGCCGATTTCTGTTTCTTGTCCAATCTTATTAATTTTCATAATGCCATTTCCCCAGATAATAATTGTGCCCATAAAAAGATTGGCATTGTCAATCGGTTTTTTAGCAACAGCTTCGTCTTCGCCAGTTAAAATTGCTTCATTGACTAATAAATTTTGTCCTTCAATTAATTCTCCATCAGCTGGAATTTTATCGCCGGAGCCAATAACAACTAAATCACCTGGTACTAAATCTTTAGCTTCAATTTGTATTTTATGACCATTTCTAATAACAAGCGCTTTGGGTTTTATAATATTTTTTAAAGCAACTAAAACTTTTTGACTATTATATTCTTGAAAAAATCCTAATAAAGCATTAAATAAACCGACTAAAGCAATTAAACTGGCATCAATGTATTCTTTAAAAAATAAAGAGATTAATCCAACAAAAAATAAAATATAAATTAGAGGACTTTTAAATTGCGAAAAGAAAATTGCCCAAACAGAAAGCTGTTCTTTAATTGGTAAAGAATTTTCGCCAAATTTTTCTTTTAATTTTCGAACTTCACTCTCATTTAATCCTTGGTGTAGCATAAAATTAATAAAAATTTGACATTTTCTACTCGAAAGAGTATTTGGTGACAGACCCAATTTGTGGACTTGGCGAGAATCGGACTCGCGTCTCCGCAATGCGAATGCGGCGTATTGCCACTATACTACAAGCCCAAAATTGCTAGGTTTTAGGTTTTTAGGAAAATGTTAAATGTTCTGTGATTTCTTGATTAAAAAACTATTTAACTAATTCTATATTTTGAATGACAACATCTTCTGTCGGATGATCATTCTCATTTGTTTTGACATTTTCTATTTTTTCTACTACATCTAAACCGCTAACTATATAACCAAAATTAGTGTGTTTGCCGTCTAGCCATGGGGTGGCGTCTTTAGTGACAATAAAAAATTGTGACCCATTTGTATTTGGGCCTGCATTGGCCATAGCCAAACTTCCTTTGACCAATTTATTATTATTAATCTCATCTTGAAATTGATAACCTGGCCCGCCTTGTCCGTCATTTGACCAATCATCATCTTTACTATTTGGATCTCCTCCTTGAATCATAAAATCTTTTATAACTCTATGAAATTTTGTGTCATTATAAAAACCTTTTTTTGCTAAATTCATAAAATTATTAACAGTTACTAGCGCGTATTTTGTATAAAATTTTACTTTAATCTCGCCAAAATTAGTTTTAATTATTGCTTGACTAAAATTTGCTGATAATTCTTCTAATTGGTTTGTTGATGTAGTTGTTGTAGATTGCTCCGACTTCTGATCAACAGGAGTGGCTTTGCTGTTTGGCTTTACTTTAGGCGTCAAACCATTTTTTATAGCTTCTATTCTATTAACATCTTCTTCGTTGTTGTAGTTGCTCATATTGTTAGTATTTTTTTCGTTAATTATTTTAGATTCACCAACTGTGCACCCAGTAATAGTTAGAATAAAAAGGAGCATTATAAAAATTTTTAGGGTCTGTCTTCGGATATTCTTTTGAGTTATATCAAATACGGTATTTGGCGATAGACCCTTTAAGCACTTTTTTGTTTTTAGCATAGTGTTTATGTAATTAAAGATTAATATTGAAAATGAAAGTGGAGACCCATTATACCCAGAATTCATTTTTTATTTCCTGATCATCGTCTATTTTTTTCTTTTCTATTTTTTCTTTGGCTTGTTGACGTAGCTGATTTAAGTCTAGTTTATTTAATTCTAATGAACGACTATTTAAATAATTTTTATCATTTAATTTAGGGTTTTCAATTACTTCAGATAATAATACGTCTAGTATAGCGCCAATTTTTGGACTGGGACTAATTTTTAATAAAATTATTAGATCGTCGCCATTAATTTTAAGCATTTTTGCAGAGATTGGATCGTGACGCACTTTTTCCATCATATATTCTAAGTGACGCAATTTATAAGGCTTGGCTTTAGGCACTCCTGATCCAAGACGATCTGCAACGCGAAGATTTATTAAATCTTTTAAATTTTCTTCTCCTGTTTTAATAATTAATCGTCGCACTGATGCTTCAGTAACCTCACCAACATTATAATAAAACATATGATTTTTAATCAAGCCAACCACTTTTTCTAAATCATTATTAGAAAATTTCAATCTTTGCATAATTTTTTTAACCATTTTTGCGCCAACTATGTCATGATTATAAAAAGTATATTCATTATTTATAAGTTTTTTTGTTTGTGGTTTTGCGACGTCATGCAACAAAGAAGCTAAACGCACTCGCCAATCTTGGCTAGGAGTGTGCTTTAATGACAAAACTGAATGTTGAAAAACAGTATAAATATGGTGACGATTTTGATCTACGTTAACACCGCGCTCTAATTCTGGAAGTATATATTGTAAAAGCTTTAATTCATGCAACATCATTATGCCTTCATAAGCTTTGTTTGAAGATAAAATCTTTATTAATTCGTCACGAATTCTTTCATTAGAAATGTATTTAATTCCGCCAGCCATTTTAATTATAGCGCGTTGTGTTTTTGGTTCAATAGTAAAATTTAATTGACAAGCAAAACGCACTGCTCTCATCATTCTTAAAGAATCTTCTTTAAATCTATCAATAGGCTCGCCAACGGCTCTAATAATTTTTTTTTCAATATCTTTCTCGCCCCCAAACAAATCAATTAATAAATATTTTTCATTATCCAAATAAATTTCTTTTGTTTCCTTAATTGAAAATTGAAAATTGAAAATTGAAAATTGTTTTATAGCCATTGCGTTAATAGTAAAGTCTCTTCTTTCTAAGTCTTTGTCTAACTTTTTTTCAAATTTAATTTCATCTGGATGACGTCGATCGCTATAGCCTTGTTCAGAGCGATAGGTAGTTATTTCAATTATTTGTTCTGTTTTGCCCTCGTCGTTTTTAATTGGTAATAAAACTGTGCCAAAAATATTTTCGTATTTAGCGTCAGGAAGGATTGTGAGCATTTGTTCTGGTAATGCATTAGTAGTTATATCCCAATCTTTAGGCAATCTATCTAATAATAAATCACGGACGCAACCGCCAACAATGCAAGCCTCAAAGTTAGCATTTTCTAGTTTTTCTATAATATTTTTTATATAACCAAGAATTATCATATAGCAAAATATATAATAAAATAATAGAAAAGTCAAAAACTCGGAGTTTCGCTAATAGCGGAACGAAAAATTTGAAATCGTCCAATTAGAAAGGGTTGCTTCTCTGTCAGAGGTGAATAGGCTTGGCCGGCGGAACTATTTTTTTTCGGCGGAATTTTATACCGAATACGGTATTTGGTGACAGACCCTAGACAATCCAATCTTGACTTTTTGTAAAAAAATGTGTAAATTAAAAATAAGGTTGAGAATTAAAAATTAATTTATTTCTAATTTATCATTAAAATTAACAATGATAATTAAGGAAAATTATATGGAAACAATAACAATGGAAACAAAAATAATAGAAGCTAGAGATTTTGAACAAAATAGAAAGAGTGTATCTCAAGGAATAGAAAGACGATTTAAATATATTAGCGAAAAAGAAGAATATAAAGAATTAATAGATTATATTAAAAATTCAGTAGAAAAAATTAAAACATCAGCAAACAATATAGATGCTTATATAAATATGTATAATAATGATGAAAGACATAAGGTAAAACATTCTCTTAAAGTTTTAGAACAAAAATTACAACCAACATTTGAAACAATAAATTCAAATTTAGAAAGTTTTGAAAAATCTCGAGACAAAAAAACAATTATTGATAATCTTAGAAAAAATTTTTCTGAAATTTTTAGAATTCTTAGTATTGAAATCGGAAATGAATGGGATTTTAATCAGCAAGACATTAAAAGTAATTATGAGGAAATTATAAAAATTTTATCTCAGTAAAAAGTTAATTTATGTAATTTAATTTGCATACGTTTATGATAGAAATAAATATTAGATAAATATTATATCATACAACGTATCGTTAGTTAACAGTTACCTATGTACTCATCTTGTACAAAACTTGACAAAATTTTTAAAATAAGTAAAATTAAAATACTTATTTTAGATTGCAGAAAAATAAAATTGTTTTGTAAAAAGTATTTAGCATTGACGAAGCCGTAATTTTTATTAACTTTATATTTAATTAATTTATAATTTTATGTTTAAAAAAATTTTGTTAGTTAGCTTATTTATAATAAGCTCAATGGTAATTTTAAATACTCCATCAGTCAAAGCTAGCGCTGATCAGCAATTTTGTGTTGATTCTGATAACGGAAAAGATTATTTTAAAAGAGGAACGGTAACACAAGGAACAAATAGTAAGACAGATTATTGTGTTGGGGATGTTATGCATGAATATAGTTGTGCGTCTACCACTGAAAACACTCTTGATAAAAATAATATTAAAGAGGATGTGTATACTTGTTCCTGTGGTTGTGATCCTTTGTTTAGAAAATGTCGTCATGAAAAAATTAATAATGTTTTTGGAAATAATAAACAAATATATCACCCCGAAGAAGAAATAAAATTAGAAGTAATTACTGAGGATATTAATGGCAGAACACTTTTAGACGAAGACGGTTGGAGCGTTTATCTTAATGTTTATGAAGATGTTTCACCTTACCCAGATAAGCATGTAAGTTCTAAAGCAGGAACTCAAGGTAGTTTTTATTGGAATTTTAATTTTAAAACTCCTAAAAAAGAAGGGAATTATTTTGCAGAAATATACGTTTCTTGTTCTGGGCACGATACTAAATGTCGAAAAATATTTGAAGAAAAAGGATATATGTCTAATTCGGTAAAAAAAATTTATTTTAAAGTAGTCAATCATACATTAAATGTACATCCTCTTACAGGGATAGAAGATGTCGTATCTAATGGTTCTCGTCGTTATATTGAATGGGATTCGTATGGCATTGATAAAGTTAATATAGCTTATGTGTCTACTTCAGGCTTATTAACCAAGATTTTTGACGCTGTGTCAGGAAATATAGGGGAGTGTCCTTGGATTGTTAACGTTGATAATTCAATCAATAAAAAATTTAAAATTTGTATGAAAGGTTATATAGAATCAAATTATATGCCAATAATTGAAAGCTGCTCGCCTTATTTTGAAATTAAAGGCGATAGACCGTCTATTGCTGTACTTTCGCCAAACGGAGGAGAAAAATTAAAAATTGGAGAAACTTATCGAATAAAATGGAAGTCTAATTCTCATGACGAAAGAATTGTAATAAAATATATAAATGATAATAATAATAATCGCGGTAACATTGCATCATTATCATCTTTTAATAATCCTAGTTTTTATGATTGGACCATTCCAAACAGCTTAGCTGTTGGTGATAAGTATAAAATTTTAGTTTCTAATTTTGATACTGGAAAGGAAGATACAAGTAATAACTATTTTAGTGTTATAGAAGCTTTTTCAACCTGCACTTCGTGGAATTATTCCGACTGGTCATCTTGCTCAGCAGACGGGAAACAAACAAGAACCATCACAAGTTCTTTGCCAAGTAATTGTGTTGGTGGAACGCCTGAAGCGTTGAGTC
>JBBTVV010000095.1:0-1239 GCA_038063135.1 Patescibacteria group bacterium | reverse complement strand
GAGGGAATATAGTTATATTAGCGAAAAAGTTTTTGACAAAATTTACAAAAATTTGAAATTTTATACCGAATACGGTATTCGGCGACAGACCCTTTATAGATTTTATAAACTTTTGACTTAGATTTATTTTTATGGATAATATTAAAAAAAAGAAAATTTTGGTTGTTGAAGATGATGTGATGATCAGCTCAATGTATAAAATTAAATTTGAAGTTGATGATTTTACAGTAGTTATTGCTAATAATGGCGCTGAAGGTTTAGAGTTAGCTAAAAAAGAAAATCCAGACATAATTATGTTGGATGTAATTTTGCCACAGATAGATGGCTTCTCTGTTTTAGAAGAATTAAAAAAAGATAAGCAAACTAAAGATATACCAGTAGTTATGCTTACTAATTTAGGTACAGAAGAAGATAAGGCAAAGGGAAAAAAATTCGGAGTAATTGATTATTTGGTTAAAGCGAGTTTAACTCCAAAACAAATTAGTATTAAAATTAAACAATATTTAAAAATTTAAAAATCTAAAATTCTATGCAACATCCAAAAAATGAACAAACATTAGTTATTATAAAACCAGATGGTATTCAAAGATGTTTAATCGGTGAGATTATTCGTCGTTATGAAAGAACGGGACTAAAATTAAAAGCTATAAAAATGGTAATTCCATCTGAAGAAATGGCTATTCAACATTATTATGAAGTTGGCGGTGACGCATGGTTAGAAGAAGTTGGTAGAAAAGCAAGGGCTTCTTATGAAAAAAAAGGTTTAACGTCGCCACACGCTACTAATATGGATAATGGCAAAGCTGTAATGGCGGCTAATGCAAAATATTTAAGCTCTGGTCCTGTTATAGCAATGATTTGGCAAGGAAACGGGTCGGTTGGTTTAGTAAGAAAAATTACTGGCGGTACGGAGCCTTTGACATCCGACATAGGAACTATTAGAGGAGATTTCACCATAGATTCTTATGCAATGGCTGATATTGATCAACGAAGTATTAGAAATTTAATTCATTCTTCAGGAACAATTGAAGAAGCTGAAAAAGAAATTAAAATTTGGTTTAAAGAAAATGAATTACAAAATTACAGATTAGTTCAAGAGCAAATATTATATGATGTAAATTTGGATGGAATAAAAGAATAATTTAAATTTTATTTTTTAAAAAGACCACTCATAATTTGAGTGGTTTTTTTATTTTAATTTTTTCTAAAATCTGTTATACTTATCAATAAGTGGAATTT
>JBBTVV010000094.1:10246-16528 GCA_038063135.1 Patescibacteria group bacterium | reverse complement strand
ATTTCCTAAAAATTTGAAATTTTCTACTCAAAAGAGTATTCGGCGACAGACCCATTAAAATTAATTATCTGAATTATCTGAGCCACTGAATTTAGTGATTCAGACAATTCTAATAACAACCAATTTCAGTAACTATAGAAGAAGCTATACATTCAGCATTTATTTGACAGCTTGTTTTCCCATCACCATCCTTATCCCAAGTAGCTTTTACATAACATATTTCTGGTTTTTTATCCATAAATTTATGAAAGTCCGTTTTACCTGTTACAAATCCGTAACCACCTCCTCCAGTATTTCCATAATAAGAACAGTCAGCTCCTTCATTATGTACCTCATTAGAACAGTTTTTTGAACAACCATCTCCGATAAATACCCATCTATCGCATTTATTTTCAATCTGGTGTGAAGTGTTTCCTATACAACTGGCTACTTCTGTAGCACTCCAATTATTATAATTAGTCCAAGCGTCACCTTTAGAGTTACAAGCCTTTTCTACAAATTTACAAAAATAAAGTATATTTTTTCCATCCACATTTTTGTTCCCAACCGTTCCTGTTATTTCTCCTGTAGTTGTAGCAGTAACTTGCCAACCAGCATCATTACCAGCGATAGTTGCCCAGACAACTCCTTTAGCATCTACACACTGCTTTCTTGTATGTTTGCCATTAACAAGAGAATCTGAACAACCGGAAACATTAAATTTACATTGAACATTGCTAACATTGCTAACATTAGTATTATTACACCCCAAACTACCATATAAATAATCATCATATCCATCATGTTTAAATTCTGTATTTGTACTAGTCGCTGTATTATTCCAACAAGATTGATTATTTAATATTGGATTTAAAGGACTTTTCTCATTCCAATCACAATGTTCCCCATTTTTTGCTTGACCAACTCCATCTCCGCACCAACCATCATCCCAATGACAATTAGCGCAAGTATATTGATCAAGAATATTTGAACCTTTACTTATTGTAGTTATTAACGTTCCACTTGCGTTAGAACTTGTTTTTCCACAAGTGGCTTTATTAAAACCACAATCACATTCTTCTTCGCCATTTACTTTTCCGTCTCCACACCATTCGCTTACACGATTAGTTTCAGGTGGTACAGACCACCAAAGCAAACAAACAGCTGGATCTCCAGGATAGCGATCATATTCAAGACAATAACCATACCAACCTTTATATCTCATACCTGAATCATCATTGTAAGCGCAAGACATTGAATCATTTTTTGGATAAAGTCGACAAGACTGAGGGGTGTACCATTTACCACTGCCATAATTTGCTGATTCCAAGACTGGTCTAATTTTCACATCATCAAAATAATAATCGCCTTTACTTCCATCACTCGCTGTTAAAATAACTTTAATTTTAGTAGTACTTGCGGAAGTTGTAAATGCTGTTCCTTTAATTTTCCCAACTTCAAGCGACCAAGGTTTTGAAGAATTAACACTTACCACTTCAACTTCTGTGCTAGTTGCATTATCTACTAATTCTTGTATTTTTATTTTTGCCGTTCCTGAACTCATCTTTTCAGTATTAACATAAGCAGTAAGTATATATTCTTGATTAGACGCTACTGGAATACTCTTAGAATTAGTAAGTGTTGAAATTTCATTGCCAGCTGTTAATCTAATAAAATTTCTCCCTTCAGGCGCGTAAACATAACAATCTCCATTATTATCTTTTTTAAAACAAATTTTTTCATCTTGCGATTCTATTGGATCATCAATAATTTCACATTCTGCTTTATTGCTTATTATTTTATATGTCTCAATTAAATTCTTGCAGTTTGTTGTTGTTGCGTTAATTCCATCACACCCTTCATTCTTAAAATCACCTACCAACTTTTGCATTTCAGCTTCTTCGCCTTTATATCCACAATCCCAATCAGTAGGCAAATTAGGCTCATCAGTATTATAAATAACACTTTGAGTTCCAGAAGCATCCGTTGTAATTGTATTTTTATATAAAACTGATTCAAATTGACCGTTAAGAACACTAGCTGTCAAACCTATTGTTGAAGCTTCGCCTAAAGGATAATAATCATTAGGATAAGAACTAACCCCACTATCAGCCCAACCAACTTTAGCATAACCAGACATATTACTAATCGCGTTAGCGCTGACAATACTGTCAAATGTCATATTTGTTTTATTAGCCTGCTTAATAAACTGCGCGCAACTGCCACTATCATTAAATTTATTGCAAATTCCAACTTTATCACACACACCGCCCGGCACACCTTCTACATCTGTTTTTTTCTCACAAGCTAACCACTTATCGCAAACACGATCAGGAGAAACTTTAAACAATTTATTAGCATTATTATTTGTGCCTGGTTGCGCAACTATACCACTACCATCATCTGTTGACGAAGCCTCAAATATTAAATTAGATAAATTGCTACCATTTTGACTTCTCCCATTAAATAAAACACATCCTTTTTCAAAATCAACCACTCCATTACAATCTCCACTACTCATATTCTGTTTTAACTGATACCCAACTATGGCTTTTCTAAATTCTATATCTATTGATCCCTTCGTTATAATACAAGCAGTTGGGCCGCTATTCTCACCAGAATAAAATCTTTTTGTAGTACTTGTTGCATCCAACGTAAAAGTGCCTGACAATGGCGATAACAATGTATTATTATTTGTTAATTCATAAATTTGATTACCAGAACATTTAACCCCGCCATTTTTTAAAATATACAATGTATTTGGCTCAACATTAACATTCAATCCATTAGTAGGAATAGTTGAAGTAGATATTAAATCCATTGAAAATTTACTAATAGGATCAATATATTCTGTACAACCAGCCTCACTTGCTGGACAAATTCCTGCCCACCCATTTTCTGGTTGAGAAACTGAAGCGCCACCAGTACCCAAAGTTTTTAACAAACTTTGAGAACAAACAACATCATTAGTTTCTAATTGGCATTTTACATTAGCAGCACAATCAGTATCAGTTAAACAAAACACCGAACCAGCAGCATTACCTCCACAACGTTTTACTTTTTTCTGATACCAATTCCATCCACCAGTGCCTGCGCCTGCTGCTTGCTTCCAATCACAAACCATATCACCTGGACTTTTAAAATAACTATTACCATTACCAGTAGCCCACTCTTGACAACCAACAACATTTGAAGAACATAAAATTTCACTATATTTGTTAGGATTATTTTTAAAATAAACATTGCTGTATAATATATCGTTGCCATATTGATAAGGCTTGCCTAAAAGTTGGCAACCTTCATCATTAGCATTACATTGTTTATTTTTATCATAAACAACATATTTAAAATCATCAGCTGGAACAATAATTTTATTAGAACCATCGCTCTCATTAAAGCTTTCTGCTTTGTAATTACTAGAATTTTTAGTATCAATCATTAATTCACAACCAACTGCTGATTCATTACATATTGAATCAAAACTACGCAAATTATGAACATTATTATCACGATCATTGTATTCATCACAACCAGACATAAAATATTGTGAATAATTACCATCTAAATTTTTATCGCAAACTTCGGGAGTTTGCCATGAATTTTTAATTAAGTAATAACGATCAATAACTTCTGTCAATCTAATATTATCAATATAAAAATTACCATCCGCTTCAATAATTAATTTCTCTGAATCAATTGGCTCATGATCTAAATTATCCAAATTAATTGTATAAAAGTTCCAATTATCATTATTAGATAATATTGCTGTTGTAAAAGCTGAAGTAGCAGCGTTATTAGATAATTCTGCTGTCAATTGACTAGCTGGCAAAGATCCGCCTTTTTTAATACTAAAAGATAAAACATAAGATACTCCAGCAGAAACAGTCTTTCCGATAACTACTCCTGCGCTAAAATTACCACCAGTTACCCAGAGCGAATGGCCATTAGCGCTTACAGATGTAGTAGATTGAGCGGCCGTTGTTGTTCCAACCCCTGTCCAATCTTGTACTGAACTTTCAAAATCATTGTTTAAAATAAAACGTAAATTACTTCCAGTCTTACCAACATATTCACGACAACCATTTTGCGAGGCTGCGCAAACAGATCCTTGCCCAGGAATTGCCATATAAATACAAGCTGACTGCCCTGCATCCCAAGACCCTCCTCTTCCCGCGCAAGTAGAAGCAGAATCATCACTTGAAACAGTCTTGCGATAAGGATGACAGTCATCTGAACAACTAATTGTATTATTAACTAAATGATAAGAAATTTGTCCTGCGCGATTATAAAATTGTCTACAATCTGGTTGATAACTTGGATCATTAGGCAATAATTTATAAATTATTTCATTACAAACAGTGCTATCATCTTCAGTTACTGCTGGATTTTCCCCTGTTTTTTTTAATTTTACTACTCTTAATTGAAAACCTGATTTATCAGATCCTTCCCAACTATAAAATTCAGCGCATTGGCCTGCGTCAGGTTTGATGCATTTTCTTAAAACAGAATAATATTCTTTAGCCTCACCTCCTTTGCTTAATTCATCTAAATTAGTAAATTCATCACAACCAACAGCTTCAACTGAACAAGTTTTTGCTGTTTTAGGTATAAAATAAGTAGAAGTAGCTGAATCAAAAGGAGTTTTCTTTTGAAAAAACATATTATAGCCAACACAAACATCAGGACAATAATCTTTAGATTTTACTTGCGCAGGAATACTTACATTATCTTTAATTGAAGTATATAATTCACAACCAACATCTTTAGTGTTGCAATTTGTAACATACTTACCACATTCATCTGGATCATTAATCCCATCACAATTTAAATAAGAAGGCGCATATTTTTGATAGACCAATCCATTTTGACCATAAGGACTATAATCTGTAGAATCACCGCGTTCTAATTTAATAGCATCAATAATACAAGAAGCTGAATTGATTTTAATCTTTATACTATTACCAGTATGCCTAACAGGTAAAATATATGAAGTTTGATATGTTTGCCAATCAGATCCTGCTTCTAATAATACAGACGGTTGGTCAGCTAACTGAAAATTATCGCTTGCAACACAATCCTTGGCTGAAAAAGACAAAGAAAAAGATTCACCAGCTAATGGATTAACAATAATATCTTTATCCAAATTATTTATATATAAAGCTTTAGAGCCATCATAACCATCATCAACTTGAACGCCTGCGCCAGTCCAAGTAGAACTTGCTAAATCTTCTTCAAAACTAGAATTAGTTAATAAATTGACACCTAAGCCAGTTTTACTTCTAATAAATTCGTGACAACCCTCGTTAGCTTGCTCGCAAGTTTGAACATCTTTATCTAAATAAATTTTTTTTCCAGATGTATTAGTGCAAGTAAATTTACTTGGAGTGCTAGTAGAAAAAGAATAACTATCACAATAAGCAAGACAACCAACATTATCAACGTTGCATTGTCCGTAATTTAAAGTATTTTCTAAATAAGATACTGTCTCGCCAGTTTTTCCTCTAAAAGTTTGGCAAGTATTATATTTTGAATCGCATGTTTTTGCGTCAGGCCCAAATCTCCATTCTCTCCTTTCTTCTGTACAATAGCCATACATATCACACTGTCCGTTATTTTTTTCCTTAATACAAGACTGCTCATCAGCGCAATATTTATCATTGCGTGAAATTGTTAATTGAGAGCTCTTGCCTTCTCCAGAAGTTTCTGCAGAAAGTATTTCAGCGCCAGCTCCTTCTCTCCTGCAATAATTAAGAGGCGCTTTAAGTACCCAATTTGGATCAACTAAACCCTTACACCAATTAGCAGAATATCCAGTATAAGCATCATCTGAAGCAAAACAATCAACTATTTTTTCTAAAGTATTATTATTACCAACTACACCAGGCTTATCTTTAATATGCTGTGCGGCAACTTCCCAACCAACAGGCAAAATCCTAAACTTACGAAGAATTATCATTGAACGATAAGGAAAACCTTCAAGATAATTTGGTTCAACTCCCTTATTAGAAAATCCAAAAACACCATCTTTTTTCAAATAAGCGCCCAGCGCTTCTCCAACTGTTTTTCTTTCAGTAATTGCCTGACTAAATTTATCATCAATAACACAATTAGTTGGTCCTGCTTTTGTAGGATCAGGACACATAGTTAACTCAGTTAAAATATTATAATCACCTCTTACAGTAAAATTCGGCTCAATTAAACCTGCTAAACGATCTTTAGCGCCTGAAACACCTTCATTATATGGTTGTCCTGCGTAGTCATCAAGTCCACCATAATCGCCTGAATAAGTATGAGTTGTTGTAT